>CAYHWH010000001.1:0-15118 GCA_964360325.1 uncultured Candidatus Saccharibacteria bacterium
CGGCCTTATCGTCTAACGGTTAGGACGGAAGCTTCTCAAGCTTCAAATCCGGGTGCGATTCCCGGTAAGGTCACAAAGCATATTGAATAGAGGATTTCTATGGATTTTCTCGGGCTACCGCTCCAGCCATTCGCGCTCTTGCCGCGCGAGAAGCTCCCCTTTTTTCTCCGGCTCGGCCATAAGCTCCTCAATGGTGCGCTCCATGCGCATTGATTGCGAGCCCTTTATCAAAATAACATCGCCTGACTTGATGAGATTCTTCAGCTCCTCTCCGGCCTTGCGCGAATCCTCGTACTGCAGAATCTTGCTCTCGTGGAGTCCCGCATTGAGCGCGCCTTCGGCGATGTAGCGGGCGCGAAAACCAATCGTTACCAAAAGGTCGCAGACACCCGCGGCCCGCTTCCCTATTTCTTTGTGCTCTTCGGCGGAATATTTTCCGAGTTCAAGCATATCCCCGAGCACGGCAATTTTTCTTTCCGTATGCTCAATATTTCCAAGCGTCGTGAGTGCTTCCTGTGTGGCAACGGGCGACGCATTGTAGGTATCGTCAATGAGGAGCGTCTCTTTCAGGCCGGGAATGAGCCTCATGCGTCCGGGCGCATGGGTAACATGCGCAAGCGCGTCGCCTGCTGCAACGAGGTTAATTTCGGAAGAGACGCCAACGGCAAGAGCCGCGAGCGCCGCGTAGACCGGCTGGATGCCGACAACGCCGAAAATCGAGATGGGAACGCTGTGTCCCGCATGGTCGACGTGGAACGTCACCCCTTCCGGAACAGTACGGGAACCGGCCGTACCATAGAGAATTTTAATGTGCGAGCCGGCGATGTCCGCGCCTTCCGCAAGGCCGTAGGTCACCACCTTCCCCTTGGCGTGCGAGCGCATTTCAAGCACGCGCTTGTCGTCGGCGTTCAGAACGGTAAGCGCGGTTTGTTTGGCGAGCCTTACCAAATGAGACTTCTCTTTGAAAAGGGCGTCGGGCGAATTGAAAAATTCAACGTGTACGGGAACATCCGGCAGACGCGTCACAACGACGATGTCCGGAGAAAGCCACTTCGCGATTCTTTTGATGTCGCCCGGCCTGTCCGCTCCGACTTCAAGCACGAGCCACTCCGGATACGCGTTGCGCAGAAATATGAGGGCGAACCCGTCGGCGATGTTACGCATCCAGATGAACGGATTGTTCCAGCCGTTCGGGCACCCGAGAATGGCGAGCGGAATCCCGATGTCGCTGTTAAAACTTTTTTCGCTCTTGCGCGTGAAGTATGCCGACTGCAAAACAGCGTAGAGCATATCCTTCGCCGAGGTTTTTCCGACGCTTCCCGTGACCGCAACCACCTTCGGCTTGTACCGAAGAAGCACGAGACGCGACTCGAAACGGAGAATCGTTTCAATGAGAGAGCGAACGCTGTTTTTAAGAGAGGTCATCATCGGTCGGGCGGAATGGCGTAGTAGTTGATAAGAAATTTCGTCATATCCATGAACGGTTCCGTCAGCGTGGCGGAAGCGTACTGCGCCCCCTGCGGCTCAACCTGGAACAAAAAGACGAGGAAACGGGGCGCGTACGCCGGAAAGTAACCGAAAAATGAATGGAGGTATCGGTCTGTATAATACCCGCCGCCTTGGGGATTTGCAATTTGTGCTGTGCCCGTTTTCGCCGCCACGCTGTAGTGCGGAAGCTTGACTGCGCCTCCGGCGAGCGCTTTATCAACAACATTCACGAGCATTTTCGTAATCGCCTCGGAGGTCGCCGGCTGAATCACCCGCACCCCCGCGGGCGGGGACACGTTGCGTGTGTAGCCGAGCGTTGAGCGGACGCTCTCGACCACGTGCGGCGTCGGTAGCGTCCCGCCGTTTGCAAGCGAGGAGAGGGCGCGAACAGTCTGCATCGGCGTGAGCCCTATTCCCTGCCCGAAGGAGGCATTGGCATGCTCGATGTCCCGCGGGCTGTTGAGGCTCGTATCAACGAGGCCGCGCACTTCGCCCGGCAGGTCAACGCCCGTTTTCTGCCCCAATCCGTACGCGTAAAAGTATTGCGAAAAAATATCGCGCCCGAGTTTTTGCATCACAAAAGTCGCGCCGAGGTTCAGCGACTGATTCAAAACCACCTGCATATCGACGATGCCGCGGGCTTTGCCGTCAAAGTTGCTGATGGTTTTGCCGTTGAGCGTGATGGTGCCGGTGTCGTTGTAGGTTGTAGCGGCCGTTACCACGCCCGCGTCAATACCGGCCGCCAAGGAGAGCGGTTTGATGATGGAACCCATCTCAAAGACGCTCTGCACGAGCGGATTCTCGAAAACACCCGGCTTCGTAACTTCCCCGAAACGGTTCAGGTCGAACGTGGGGTAGGACGCGAGCGCGTAGATGGCGCCCGTCGCCGGGTCTATGACGATGCCGCCCGCAAGTTTTGAGTTCCACTTCCCTTCTATCTCCTTCAAAACTCCTTCAAGGTGGAGCTGAACCGATGGCTCGACCGTCGTCGTGATGTCCCCTTCCCCTCCGAGCATTTCTTCTTGCGCAAGCGTTTTGTAAAAATCGGAAAATATCTGCGCGAAAAAATTGACGTACGCGTCGTCGCTGTTGCGGGTAAGCGTGCCGTCGTATTGTTTCTCCAAACCGTAACTTCCGGCAATCGTCTTTCCGTCCGTCTGGTACGACAAGAAGCCGACGGTCTGCGCCGCCAGAGACCCGCCCGGGTAGAAACGCCAATTTTCCTTGTAGAGAGAAACTCCCAGAATGTCGAGATTGTGTATTTTTGCGCCGACATCCGCCGGAACGCGATGCGCAACCTCCTCGTACGAATCGTTCTTTTTTTGCGCGCGCGCCATGAAATCCGCCTCCTCGAGCGGGAAAAGCGCGGAGATTTTTTTGTACGCGTCGTGTGCATCTTCAATCAGCTTCGGATTGAGCGCGATGAAAAAACCGGACCGGAGCGTCGCGGCGGAGATAACATTTTTCTCTTTGTCCTGGAAAAAAATAGAACCGCGGTCAAAAATGCCCTGCGAAGGGTACGCGTACTGGCGATCCGCGCGCTCCGCGTAGCTGTTTCCCGAGACAATTTGCACGAGATAGAGCTTCCCCACGAGCACAAGCGCGAAGAGGCAAAAAGAGAGAGAGAGGAGGCGTATCCGAAATATGTACTTAGAACGCATTGTTGAGCGTGAGACTCTTGCCCAAGCTCGCCCGGCTTACGAAATGCGCCGGACCGTTCACCGTATAGCCAAGCTCTATTGCGCGGGCGGGCGTCATGGCGTTGGTAATCTTCAGGTATGAACTCTCAAGGGTGCTCAAGTGTGTTGTGACAGACGTGGCGGCAGATTCGGCGTTCTTCCGGGCCACCACGGCAAACACGGTCTGCCCTACGAACACTACGTAGAGTGCCGAGAGCGCGACGCACGCAAGGAGAAGCGCCCACACGATGCGGCGGTAGAGAGAAGCTATGGCGTGTGCTTGCATATGCGTCATGTTTTTTATTTTATTTTTTCAATGCCTCTTAATTTTGCGCTTCTGGCTCGCGGATTCTTCTGTAATTCTTCAGGTGTCGGGGTAGTCGGCTTCTTTGTGCACAGGATTCCTTCTCCGTTTTGCGTAAATTCCCGAAATGTGTGCTTGACGATGCGGTCTTCAAGACTATGAAAAGAAATAACGGCGATGCGGCCTCCGGGGGAAAGCAATTTCCATGCTTTCGGCAGGGCCTCCCTGATGTTCCGGAGCTCATCGTTCGTCGCGATACGAAGCGCCTGGAACGTCTTCGTGGCAGGATGCGTTTTTCTCCGGCGGTAGGAAGCGGGGACAGCCGTTTCAATGAGCTGTGCGAGCTGTCCCGACGTTTCGATTGTTCCCTTCGCGCGCGCCGCCGCAATCGCTCCGGCAATGCGTCTCGCGTACCGTTCTTCTCCGTATCCGAAGAGAACGTTCGCGATGTCCTGCTCTCCCCACTCGTTCACGATGTCGCGCGCCGTGATTCCCGCCATATCGCTGTCGGCCTCAAATGTCATAAGAAGCGGTTCGTCGCGCCTGAAGCTGAATCCCCTTCCCGACGATTCAAGTTGTGTACTGCTCAAACCGAGGTCGAAGAGCGCTTTGTCAATCGACGAAATGCCGAGCTCCTCAAGAACAACGTCGAGGTCGCGAAAATTCGCCTGCCGCAGTATGACTTTTCCCTTTCCTCCGGCGAGGCGCTCTTTGGCACGGGTAAGCGCGTTTGAATCCATATCGAGCCCGACGAGCGTGACGCGCACCGCAGTGCGAATCGCCTCGCTGTGCCCTCCGCCGTTTATGGTTCCGTCAAGAACGACGTCTCCGTCGCGGGGCGCAAGCATCCCCAGCACTTCATGTAAAAGAACACTCTCGTGCCCGGCTGACATACCTCAGAGCACTCCTATCTCCCCAAGCTTTTCCGCCATCTGGTCGGCTTGCCGTTCGATGCGGCGCTTGTACTCGCTCCACACTTTCTCACTCCAGAGTTCCACCCGATCTGAAACGCCCGCAAGAACCACATGGCTCTTGAGACCGGCAAACTCCTTGAGAAAGTCAGGTATAAGTACGCGCCCGGCGCCATCCACATCGGTCTCAACGGCGCCCGAGAGCATGAATCGGTTAAAACCGCGTGTGTCCGCTTGTCCCATCGGCAACTCATTCAGCTTTGCCGCAATCTTCGCCCACGACTTCATCGGGTACATGAAAAGGCAGTTGTCCAAGCCGCGGGTAATAACCGCTTTTCTTCCGATTTCCGCGCGGAATTTCGCCGGAAGCGACAGCCGTTTTTTCGGGTCAAGCGTGTGAGTGTATTCGCCGATGAACATATGAAACGTCGGAGAAAGGCGGGATGCCACCAATGCCATCCCACTTCCTCCCACTTGGGTGAAAGTATATAACACTCTCTCCCACCCTGCCTACGCAGTTATCCACACGTCTCCCCTGAGAGCTTAATTTATAAAAAACCAAAACTACAACGAGGAAAACACTATCGCTTTTCGTGGGTTGATACCTACAATTTCCTAGGCTGGCATGAGAAAAGCGAGATAGAAAACAACGCCATAGATGGCGCTTTTCAGGAGACTATAGGTTTTTTTGTAAAACAGATCGGAGAATGGTACGTAGTAGCTATGCACCGTAACCCCCACAGCAAGCTAGGTTTCCCAGAGTGGGGGATAAGCTACCTTCCTCGAAAATCCATCAAGGAAATACAACGCTTATGTTAGCGTCCTTTTTTATTTCTCCCCTGCGTGGATTACAAAAAGTTGATAACGTATCTCATTCAAAAAGAAAAATTCAAGAAAATACTCTTCCCGAACAAGAAATTTGCTTCCTCTTTATACAAAGAATTTGGTTCAGAACTATTTGATTATCTAGAAAACTTGAAGACTTATATAAGGTAAAAAGAAAAGGGCTCCTAAGGCACCAGCACCTTTCGGATCCCTCTTCGTCTTGATGATGAGAGTGTATACTAGATACATAAAGGTTGCAAGAGTCTTACTTAAAAATGGCTTAAAATAAGGGTGTATTTATCCACAGGTAGGACTATACCAAAATGACAAAACAAGATTTTCTCCTTATTTTGTGCCGAGCAATACGCTTCCAAGTGAAGAGGTGAGGTGTCTTTAGGGATGAGTTGGCTTAACTGCATCCGCCGCGCGGAGTATCATTTCTTTCACCCGCTGCGGGTTTTGGGCCGTTTTAATAATGATGGCGTCTTTCTCGGCTCCCGCGGTTTGAATGCGCACGTCGCCGAACCCGAAAAACGTCGCGAGTACGCCGCGCACCTCGATGGTCACATCCTGGATTTTTCCGAGACTCGCCGTCGTGATTTCTCGGTTGAAGAGGCCTTTCTGCTCCACATCCATGATGCGCTTGTCCGTGATGACCCAGATATCGAGGTAGTAGTCGGTCCAGCGGACGAACAGCGCAACCCATAAAAACAAGAGCCAGAGGCAGAAGAGAAAAAGTCCGAGTTCGTCTCCCTTCCAGCCGAGAGGAAACGCAGCGCGGACGCTTTCCGGCACAAGCGAGAGGAGCACGAGGGGAACGACGGCGAGCATGGCGAGGAAAAAAACGTCGAACGCAAAGAGAAGCCAGTGCCGGCGCACGACGGAGAGCACGTGTTCGTTTGAATCAAGCCCCATCATATTAGAAAAGAAGCGACGCCGAGTATGCTGCCGCCAGAAGAACAAAACTTCCGCCGAAGTACACTAGAATAACAACTGTCGTGCGAAATATGCCGACACTGTAGCGCAGCCAGTGGTAGAGAAGAATCGCGCTCGCGATGCCGTAGAGTACAAGAGAGAGGTAGAAGAGTGCGTGCACCGCCGTTCCGGTAAACAGAAACGAAATAAACGGAACAGCCGACGGAAATACCGGCTGAAAAATAATCTGGTCGTTCATACGGTTATCATAGCAAAAAATCAGACGCTCACCTCTTTCAGTCGGCGGAGAAGAAAATCCCTGTCCAGAACGCTCAAAAACCATCCTGCTTTCGGACCGCTGTCTTTGCCGAGGAAACTCTGGTAGAGCGCGGAGAAGAACGGGCCGGCCTCGACACCGCTTTCCTTCCGCAATTCGTGAAGCTTGCTGTGGAGTTCTTGCCCGGCGAGCTGTTTGGTTTGTACGATATATCGTACAAGTTCGGCGAATATTTTTTTGATGTCCGGCGAAAGAGCGTGGGCTCCCTCCGGCACCGCATCTTTTTGCAATTCAAACCGATGCGTCTCTGGCGCGTACATGGAAAGCCAGTGCCTGCCGTAGCGGGCGCGGAGGTCGAGGTCAGCGCGATCTTCTTCCGTGAGCGGAGCGCCTTTCAGCCGCTCCACTTCCGCATAGATGTCGAGGTGCGGCATCTGTACCAAGAAAACAACTTGGGAAAAACGCACCCTGAAATGTTCCTTGAGATTTTGCCGTTCTTCCGGAAAATGCACGAGCTGAAACAAGCGCGCTTGGTCGTCTTTCTCTCCGGAGAAATACCGCTCCGCGAGGCGGTCGTAGATATCAAACAGCACAGGAATCGTTTCCCCTTCCGGCTCGAAATCAAAAGCCTGTTTCGGGTCTTTTCCGAGGAGGGCCAGGCGGAACAAATGCGGTGGCAAAAGGTTGGCGATGTCGCGGGCGGAAGTGCCGGCGCCTTTCGACGAGGACATTTTTTTGCCGCCGACGAGGAAAAATTCGTACGGAATGTCAAACGGCGGTTCGTACCCAAATACCTCTCTGGAAATACGGTTTGCCACGTCGCGCGCGCCGCCTTTGGTGGAATGGTCCTTTCCCCCGCCCTCAATTGCCACGCCAACAACCTTCCATTTTGCGGCCCACTCGACTTTCCACGGCAATTTTGCGCGCCCGTCAAAAGGAGATATTTTCCCCGCGTGCCCGCACCCTTTCGCCCACTCCACAAAATTTCCGCACTCGTATGAAACGAGATTTCCGTCAAACGAGGTCGCCTTCGTCGTGCCGACTTTTCCGCAGGACTCGCAGATGACGGCAAGCGGCAGCCACGCACCCTCTTTCGTCGAACCGGATACCTCGCGGTATATCCGCCGAATATCTTCGGCGTGCTCGAGCGCCGTACGGATAACCCCGTTCATCTTTCCGGAAAGATAGAGTACGCTCGCGCGGTAGTACGAAGGGCGAAAGCCCGTTTCCTCTATGACGCCAGCGAATTCTTCCGCGAAATACTCGGCGTAATTTTTCGCTTTTCCATCCGGCGAAGGAACCGTGTAGAGAGGCTGTCCCCTGTATGGGGTAAATTTTTCCTGATCGAGATACACCGGCAAACCATCCATAACATCAAAATCATTCATTTCCCAGAGAAACGTGTTTTTAATTCCGCGATCGGAAAGAACCTCCGAGACGACGCCGTGAATCGCGGCGCCCCGCATGGAGCCAGTGTGCACGCGCCCCGAGGCCGTTTTTTCATCGCGAATAATCAAAGGAATGCCGGAGGCAATCTTCTCTTTCAAATCGGCTTCAATGCGGAGGGCGATGCGGTCGGTCCAAAACATGAAGACTATTCTACCCTAAGCGAATGAGTTTAAAAACCTGTAAAGGTTTTTGTGTAAGAGAACAATCGGATTTTGAGAACTTTGCGCAGGCGCAGGAAGCTTCGGTGTCTGCTGTTTTTTGCCAAGCATGGCAACGGCAGAATCCTGCGACGAGCAGAGCAAACCCCCGCGCTGGCGGGGGTTATGCGTGTTCTCAAAATCCGATTGCGAGCTTTCCTCTACGAGATGTCGATGATTTTGTAGTTCATCTTGCCGTTGGGCGTCGTGAAAGAAAAAGCGTCGCCCTTCTTTTTTCCCATGAGCGCCGCTCCCAAAGGCGACTGGTAGGAAAGTTTTGCCTTAAGCATATCCGCCTCTTCGGAGCCGACAACGCGGTACTGATGCGTCTCTTTCTCCCCTTCTTTCTGGACGACGACGAGGGAACCCATGCCGACGGCATCACTCTTGTGGTGGCCGACGATTTTTGAGGACTGGAGGACGCTTTCAAGTTTCTGGATGCGCTCCTCGGTTGCCGCCTGAAGCTCCCGCGCTTCCTGATATTCGGAATTTTCAGAAAGATCGCCGAGCGAACGGGCGTACTCAAGATTTTCGGCAATTTCTTTGCGCTTGACGGTTTTTAGAAATTCGAGCTCCTTGCGAAGCTCTTCAAATTTCTCCCGCGAGAGGTATGATTCTTGGTCTGACATGATAAAGCAAGGGCTATTGTAGCATGGTCAAAGCGGAAGTCAATTTAAAGCGGGTGCGATGCCACCTTCCGTTCGTGCGCTAAAGTATTCCGTTCGGTGCACCTGCATCCAATCAAGTACCCGGCGCATCACAGAGAGAGCTCCCGTCGTGTTTGCAACCGGCCCGCGCTCCATGACGATGGCGAATGCGTAGCGCGGCGCTTCGTACGGAAAGAATCCGATAATCCACGAGTTCACGTAATTTTTTGTCGCCGTCCCGATTTCCGCCGTGCCAGATTTTGCGGCAACTTCCACGTACGGGACGTTGAGTGCCTGCAGAATGCCTTCCGTGACACCGAGCCTCATTCCTTCGCGGGCGACCGCGATGTTGTTTGGAGAAAACGGGAGCGAAATCCCCTTCTCCCCCGCCCCGCCCTTCTGGAGAGACGGGACGGGAAGAACTCCGTCGTTTGCAAGAGAAGCAACCGCCCGCGCCTCCTGGAGCGGCGTGACTTGGAAACCGTACTGACCGATGGCGGTGTGGTACGTATTGCCGATGCGCCAAGCGCCATCGGTAAAATTTTCCTCTTTCCACGCCGGCGTCGGAATGACGCCCGCCTGCTCCGAAAATCCAAAGAGTCCCGTCTCGCTCCCGAAACCAAACAGCCGTGCGTACTTGTCTATGGCGTCGATCCCGAGACCCTTCTGGTCGAGGTAGCCGCCGCCTATTTCATAAAAGTAAACATCGGAAGAAACCGCAAGCGCGCGGCGCATATCAACCCACCCGTGCGCGCGCCAATCTTTGAACACACTCTTCGCTCCCGGAATGAAAGGATTCGGAATGGAGATCGAGCCTGTTGAAAGGATCTTTTTTTCCGGCGTAATGATGCGCGCGTCAAGCGCGCCGATTGCGAAGTACGGCTTAACGGTGGAGCCCGGAGCGTAGAGCCCCATCGTCGCCCGATTGAGGAACGGATTTTGCGAATTCGTCAGATATTTTTGAATAGCGCCTCTGTTCGTCCCTTCCGAAAGAATATTGCTGTCGTATTCGGGATAGCTCACCAGCGCCAACAACTCGCCAGTCTGCACATCGAGCATAACGGCCGCACCTCCGGAAAAGCCGACTCTCTCCGCGAGTTCTTTCATTCCATCGTAAAACTCGCCGCTTATTCCCGCGTCAATGGAGAGCGTTACGTTTGTGCCGTCTCGGGGCGGCTCAAGCACGGACTCCGAAATTACCTGCCCGCGCGCGTTCGCTTCGAGAATCTTCGTTCCGTTGTTTCCGCTCAGCTCGTTATTGTAAGCCTCCTCGGCGCCCGTCTCACCGACGAAATCTTCATGGTAGTAATTGCCGCTTGCGTCGCGCGCGGGTTTTTTGACGTACCCGATGACGTGTGCGACTCCCCGGAAAACACCGTAGCGACGAAGCGGAAATGGCTCGTTTGGATTCGGCTCGTTCCACGCGAGCTCCACGTTGTTTCTGTCGAAAATAATGCCGCGCTCGGGGAAAATAATCGTCCGACGCAGGCGATTGTTTTCGCTCAACTGCGCGTAGGAAGCTCCGTCCGCAACCTGAAGCGTCCACACGCGGGCAAGAAATAAAAACCCGACACAAAGAAGAGCGGCTCCTAAAAACTGGAACGTTTTTTTGGAAATAGGCTTCTCGATTCTTCCCTCAAACTGGCTCCGGTCAAACGCCGGAAGGTTTGAGGAATCGAGAAAAATTTCGTCCGGATATATTTCTCCGCCGGATTTTTTCCCCGTTCCAAAAACATGCTTCCGAAGCCAGCGTTTCATGGCGGGATTGTATCACGAGTCTTTACTGTTTCCCGTACCGCAGACGGGGCCTAAGAAATTCAGCAATGAAGAAAAACGCGGCAAAGAGAATGGTAAACGCCGGAAGGTGGAAAAAAATAGGAAGCGACGCTCCGTAGAAACCGTCTATGAGAATCCCGCCGAGAAGAACCTCATACGCCGTGTCGAAAAATACAAGAAGAACGGCAAGGAAAACAGAAAACCACCAAGGGAAAAAGAGAATGCTGAAAAAAAACAGAGCGGCGAGAAAAAGACGTTGCATGAAAATGGAATTTCTACGAATTGCGCCGTACGACGCTGACGTGGCGCAATTCAAAGAGATTTACCGGGAGACGAAATAGAATTGTCTGAAATGTGTCCGTGGGGCGCACACGTATTTCGGCGACAGCGCCAAGCGGTGAATTTGAAAGCCCCGGAAGCAGAACGGCGTCGCCGACAACAACGCGCGCATCGCGCGGCAGACGCACTTCAAAATTTCCGCCCCCCTTCCCCACCGCGGCCGTAAGCAAGTGTTTCCCCCCGACGAGCACATTGGTCGTCTTTCCCGGAGCGGACAGGAGAAGCACTTTCGCCTCGTGCGGGAACACCGCATCAATCACGCCGATACTAAACGAGTTTCCTGCTATAACCTCGTCGCCCTCTGATATATTTTCATCTTTTCCGATATCAATGAGGAGTGTGTCGTAGGGAGAAACCGGGGGCTTTTGAAGAACGGCGGCAAGAACCGTGTCGCGCCGGAGAGTTCTGCCGAGCATGTGCTTCAGCTCGCTGTTTTCTTCCGCGAGAGCGTTTCTGTCAAGAAGCGCTATGCTCTGCGCAGAATACTGTTCCCGAAGCGCGTTATTTTCGGCAATGAGCGAGCGTTTACTCTTCACCGTCTCGATAAAATTTAAAAACGTATCCGTGGAAAATTTTCCGATACGCTCAAGGGGGGCCAGGGGCGCCGTAACAATTTTTTCAACCGCATCTCTGTAAAAAAAGAAAAGAAAAACAGCTCCGCAGACAAGAAGAAATGCGATGCCGTTTGCGCGGAACAGCTTCTTTTCCTTATTAAAACGTTTTTGAAGCCAAATCATCTTCGCTTTCAATGAGAACTTCTTCAAATAGCGGCATATCTTCAAGAATAATGCCTGCTCCGCGGGCAACGGCGGTGAGCGGCTCGTCGGCGATGTGAACCGGAATCTTCAGCCATTCGGCAAGAACCTGGTCGAGCCCTTTGATGAGAGCGCCGCCGCCGGAAAGGTACAGCCCCTCTCGTATGATGTCGGAGAGAATTTCCGGAGGAGTGGTTTCGAGCACCTCCTTAATGGATTCGATGAGCGTGTCAATTGATTGTGAAATCGCTTCCCGAATATCCCTGTCGGTGATAAGTATTTCCCGCGGAAGGCCGGTGACAAGGTCGCGGCCGCGCACGGTCGCCTCAAGCGGCTGTCCCTCAACAACGCTTCCAATCGCCATTTTAACGGCTTCGGCGGTGCGCTCGCCGATAAGGATTTTAAATTCGCTTCTGATGTAAGAAATAATGTCGCTGTCAAGCTTGTCGCCTGCAATGCGCACATTTTTGGACCGGACGACTCCCGAAAGCGCGATAACCGCGATATCGGTGGTTCCGCCGCCGATATCGACAACCATACTGCCGATGGGTTTGTGTATCGGCAGGCGTATTCCGATGGCGGAGGCCATCGGCTCTTCGACGATATGCACTTCGCGCGCACCGGCGTTTTTTGCCGCATCGCGAACCGCGCGTATTTCCACGTTCGTGATTCCGGACGGCACGCCGATGACCACGCGAGGGCCGAGAAGCTTGCGCGAGTCTCCCTGCGCTTTATTGATGAGGTATGCGAGCATTTCTTCCGTGACTTCAAAATCGGAAATGACGCCGTCAACCAGAGGACGCACGGCGGTGATGTGCCCCGGCGTCCGCCCGAGCATCTGCTTCGCCTGCGTTCCCACGGCGACCACCTGCCCCGTCTTCTGATTCACCGCGACCACCGACGGCTCGTTGAGAACGATGCCCTTGCCGCGGACGTAGACCAGCGTATTGGAGGTGCCGAGGTCTATCCCGATGTCATTGGAAAAGAGCTCGTACCATTTTTCAAGAATTTTTTTGAACATACTGGTTATTCAAAACGGCCGGCAAGCAGTGCCTCCGGAGAGAGGTGGTGCGTTGTTCCTGTCGCGCGGGACGTCACTTCAACCGTTCCTTTCGCAAGCGTTTTTTCGCTTACCACGATGCGGCGGGGAATGCCGATGAGGTCGGCGTCGGCAAATTTTTCTCCCGCGCGAAGGTCGCGGTCGTCGTAGAGGACCTCAATGCCGGATGCGTTCAATTTTTCATACAGAGCGGAAGCGGCTTTTGAAACCGCGCCGTCCTTACCCGGCAACTCAATGAGGTGCGCCTGAAACGGCGCAATGGACTCGGGCCAGACGATTCCCTTTTCGTCGGCAAGCACTTCCACGATGGTTCCCATCAGGCGGCCCGGCCCGATGCCGTAGGAGCCCATGACCACGGGTTTTTCGCTTCCGTCTTCATCGCGGAAGGAGAGTCCGAGCGCGTCGGAATATTTCGTCCCGAGGGGAAAAATGTTTCCCACTTCTATCGCTTTTGCTTCCTCAAGCTCGCTTTTTTTAATGTTGAGTTCCGCAAGAACGTCATCGTTGTACACTTCTTTATTAACCGCTATTCCCCGCCCGCGATGAAGATAAATAATGTCTTCGCCGGCGTCGCACAGAGTCTGAAACTCGTCGCTGAATTTACTGAAAGAACCTCCGCTTGCAAACGTGCGGAAAGTTTTCTCGCCAATACCGACGCGGCTGAAAATCCGAAGGTATGCCGCGGCGCATGCCTCGTAGAACGACCTGAACTCCTCTTCGGTGCGGCTGAACGAGTAAAGGTCTTTCATGATGAATTCGCGCGAGCGCATGATGCCGCTTTTCGCGCGCAGTTCGTTCCTGAACTTGGTCTGGAACTGGTAAATGTACCGTGGCAAATCTTTGTATGACGAAATGTGTCCGGTAAGGAGCGCCGTGAGAGCTTCTTCGTGCGTATTCGCGAGCCCCAATTCGCTCCCCTGGTGAAATTTTTCTCCGCTGTGAAGCCGGGTTTTAAACCATGTGTCGTTCACTTCGTCGCTCCAGCGTCCGCTTTTTTTCCAAACCTCCGGGTCCTGAAGCGTCGTCAAGAGAACTTCCTGTCCCCCGATTGCGTTCATTTCCTCCCGTATGATGGCGATAATTTTATTGAGCGTGCGCAAGCCGAGCGGAAGGTAGCTGTAGACGCCAGCCATCTCTTTGTGGACGAATCCTCCGCGAATGAGAAGCTCCGCGTTTTTTGACACTTCGTCTTTTGGAGCCTCCCGTCTGGTTTTCGTAAAAAGCGCACTCTGTCGCATAGTACCGCTCATAGTATCGGAAAAGCGGGGAGCGGTCAAAAAACACTCGTCTAGATAAACAGGCGGAGAATATCGTGGTAGGTCACGAGAAGCATCAGGAGAATGAGGAGCGCGAAACCGGCCATGTTGGCGACATTCGTGATTTCAGGACGTAGGGGAGAACCCTTCAGAGCTTCAATGGCGACGAAGAGAAGCCGCCCTCCGTCGAGCGCGGGGAATGGAATGAGGTTGATGACCGCGAGATTGATGGAAATGAAAGCGATGAGGGAAAGCAGGGACACGATGCCGAAGCTCGCCGCGTCGCCGACGATGCCAACAAGCCCGACGGGGCCGGTCACCTCGGAAAAATTCGCGTTCCCCGTGAATATTTTTACAAAAAAGGAAGATAGTCCCTTTGCAATGGCCCCCGTCGCGTTCCACGTAAGGCGCGCGCCCTCAAGCGGAGCGAGGTAGGGCGGCATGACTGCAATTCCCGATTCCTGCATTTCAATGCCGACGACAGCCTTCCCTTCCACGATACCGGTCTGGGGACGAAGGCGAACTTCTCCGTCTGTGCCGCTTCGGGTATATGCAATCAAGAGTTCGTCGTTTTGGTGCGCTTTGATGAATGTTTGTATAGACTCCGGCGAAAGACCCGATGATGGCGTTTCCGCGACCGACATTCCCGTTATGCCGTCATTTGCTTGAAGCCCTGCGAGGGCGGCGGGAGAATCTTTCACGACGCTTGCAATCGTCGTGCGCACATTCTCAACGGTTCCGAATCCGCGGTAGTCGGTTGAAACAGGCATACCAATCATGTACCCGGCGGACAAGAGGACCCACGCCAAAAGAATGTTGCAAACGATTCCCGCAATGAGAACGAGTGCCTGGACAGACTTCGGTTTGTGGATAAAACTGCGAGCGCGGGATGTATCGTCCAATTCGCCTTCGTGCGGAGCTTCTCCAAAAATACGGACAAATCCCCCGAACGGAAGGGCGTTAAATGTATACTCTGTTTCGCCTATTTTTTTCCCCCAGAGCTTCGGCGGAAAACCGAAACCGAATTCATCAACGCGGATGCCAAAGTATTTTGCGACGGCGAAGTGCCCCAACTCATGCACGATGACGAGCACTATCAGGATGAGGAAAAAAAGAAGGATGCTCATAGATATTACATTACAAAACTCTTCACTCGGCAGTCATGTTGAGGAGCACACATTCCGCCTTGGGCGGATGCTCTGCTCGGGCCGTCGCCCTGCGCAAGGCTCCTCAACATAAC
>CAYHWH010000002.1:0-9352 GCA_964360325.1 uncultured Candidatus Saccharibacteria bacterium
TTCGGCCAGCCAAGCAACAGGAGCAACGACAGCGGAGCGCCGACGTTTGCGAAACGCTCGACGGTATCCCATATCGGATCGCCGACAAAAGGCATTACATGCATGACGGTTGTCCAGGTGGTCCAGAGCACTGCCCAGAGTAAAACTATGCGAACCGGCCTGAAGAGCACTATGAAGGCGACCAGCACATCCAATAGGCCGACGGCAAATAGAAGTTGTGTGGCAAGTCCCACATCCCAACCGCCGAAATCCATTATCCACTGAACCCATTTTTCTTTTCCCTGCAGGGCAAAGATGCCATGCCCGAAAAATGTACCGAAGATGGATACCCGCAAAACCCACTCTATGGCCTTGATATTTTTCATGATTGCTATTAAACAATTAATAAGGAATTTTGCACTCCTCAAAGCAGTGCGCCTTCCGATTCAGCTGATAAATTTGTTCGCGACCGGAGCGCTCGCTTCCGACGGCGTCAACGGAGCGCAGTACCTTGAGGTGGTGCGTGACGGTCGGCTGTTTGAGCTTGAGGCGCCCCGTGAGCTCGGTCACGGTCATGCCGCCGGACGTCTCCCCGAGCATGCACACCAGCTTGTAGCGGCTGCGCTCCCCCACAACCTTGAAACAGTCCGGGCAAAGCTCTTTTTCGCTTGAAACCGTGCGGGGAACCCACGACGGGCGCGGGTAGGTGCGGACTTGCCCTATGGCCTTTTTCGTTTCAGAACTTCTTTTCCCCAGCTTTTTCTTATGCATAGATACCCGTCTATATTATAATAGATTGACGCTTATCAATATAACACACAACGCCATGGAAAAGGAATCCCGTGTTACTAACCCGCCCCGATTTTCCGCCATTATTAAACGGGATGGCTCGACGGCGAAATTTGAAAAAGGAAAAATCGCGAGCGCGATAGCGAAAGCGGGAAAAGCGACTGGAGAATTCAACGAAGAGGAGGCGAGTCTCCTCGCGGAGCGCGCGGTTGCGCTTCTGTGGCGCCTGCGGGGGCACGCGACCCCGAGCGTCGAGGACAGCCAAGACAGCGTCGAGAAGACGCTCATGGCTTCGCAGTACAAAAAGACGGCGAAGGCGTTCATCGTGTACCGCGCGCAGCACGCGGAGATGCGCGCGTTCGCGACCGCCGCGTCGCTCGGACTGATAGACGGCTACCTCGACAACCTCGACTGGCAGGTGAAAGAGAACAGCAACATGGGCTACTCGCTGCAGGGTCTCAACAATTATATTTTCTCGGAAGTCAGCAAAACGTACTGGCTCAATAAATTGTATCCGCAGGAAGTGCGCGACGCGTACGAAAGCGGCGACCTGCACATCCACGACCTCGGCACGCTCTCCGTGTACTGCGTCGGGTGGGACCTTTTGGATCTCTTAACCGAAGGGTTCAAGGGAGTATCCGGAAAAATCGAATCTGCGCCTCCGAAACATTTCCGCACCGCGCTCGGTCAAATCGTAAACTTCCTCTACACCCTGCAGGGAGAAGCGGCGGGAGCGATTGCGTTTTCAAACTTCGACACGCTCCTCGCGCCGTTCATCAGACACGACAATCTTTCGTTCAAGGAGGTGAAGCAATCACTGCAAGAGTTCATCTTCAATATGAACGTTCCGACGCGAGTCGGTTTCCAGACTCCTTTTTCCAACATCACGCTTGACCTCACGCCGTCCCTAAACTTCAAAGACACGCCGGTCATCATCGGAGGCGCGCCGCAAAAAGAAACCTACGGCGAATTTCAGGAGGAAATGAACACGTTGAACCGCGCGCTGTTTGCCGTTCTCGGCGAGGGAGATGCTTCCGGACGGGTATTCACCTTCCCCATTCCGACGGTGAATATTACGAAAGATTTCGACTGGGAAAACCCCGCGCTTAGCGGTCTTTGGGACATTACCGCGAAATACGGCATCCCGTACTTCAGCAACTTCATCAATTCGGACATGAAGCCGGAGGATACCCGCTCGATGTGCTGCCGTCTGCGGCTCGACCTCGACGAACTCGACAGGCGCGGCGGAGGGCTGTTCGGTGCCAACGCGCTCACCGGCTCCATCGGCGTCGTTACCGTCAATATGCCGCGCATCGGCCACCTCGCGAAAAATGAAAAAGATTTTTTTAAACGCCTCGACCGCCAGATGGACATCGCCAAAGAAAGTCTTGAAATAAAACGGAAAGTGCTGGAGCGGTTTGCGGGCGCGAACCTCTATCCCTATACGGCATTCTACCTGCGAAAAATTTACGAAGCATACGGCGAATACTGGAGGAATCATTTCTCCACCGTCGGCCTCGTTGGCATGAACGAGGCGATAGCGAACCTCCTTCACACCGACATCGGCTCAAAGCAAGGACAGGCGTTCGCACAAAAGACGCTCGAGCATATGCGCAAGCGGCTCATCGCGTACCAGAAGGAAACGGGAAACCTGTACAACCTTGAAGCGACTCCCGCGGAAGGAACGTCGTACCGTCTCGCACTCAAAGATAAAAAACTCTATCCGGATATTATTGTTGCCAACGAAGCGGAGGTTGTCCGCGGCGCGGAACCGTTCTACACGAACTCGTCGCACCTGCCGGTCAACTATACGAACGACATTGTCGAAGCGCTCTCTATGCAGGATGCGCTGCAGACAAAGTACACGGGCGGCACCGTCATCCACCTCTTTTTGGGCGAGCGCGTCACGGACGCAAGCTCCATACCCGGGCTGGTGAAAAACATCTGCAAAAATTTCAAACTGCCGTACTTTACACTGACGCCGACATTCAGCGTGTGCGGTTCGCACGGCTACCTTGCGGGGGAGCACCGCTCGTGCCCCTCGTGCGCGCGCGAATGCGAAGTGTACTCGCGCATCGTCGGATACCTGCGCCCGATAAGCGCGTGGAACGCCGGGAAACAGGCGGAGTGGTCTGTGCGAGAGACATACGCCCTCCCCTCCGATGCGCCTGCGCGCACGCTGGAACATGTATGACCTTCGGCGGCTTTACTCCGTTTACGCTCATTGATTACGCGGGGAAGACCGCGTGCATCGTTTTTACCGTAGGCTGCAATTTCAGGTGCCCGTACTGCCACAACCCCGAGCTTGTCGATGAGACGGCGGAGGAAACGTTTTCCGAAGCGTTCGTTCTTTCATTTCTTGAGAAAAGGCGCGGTATTCTTGACGGCCTTGTGATAACCGGAGGGGAGCCGACCATGCACGGAGACCTCCTCCCCTTCATCGCAAAGGTCAAACAGCTCGGCTTTCTGGTGAAGCTCGACACCAACGGCACGAATCCGTCACTCCTCAGAGATGCGCTTGAAAAAAAACTGGTGGACTATGTCGCCATGGACGTGAAAGCTCCTCTGTCTTCTTATTACAAAACAGTTGGCCGTCCGGTAAACACCGACGCGCTCAAAGAGAGCATCGACATTCTGCTGAATGCTTCCATCCCGTATGAATTCCGCACAACCGTCGTTAAAGCATTGCTTTCTCCGGAGGACTTGGAAGAAATAGTGCGCGAAATCTCCGGAGCGAAACGATACTACCTTCAAAAGTTTATCCCGAGCAACATCTTAAACCCGCAGTTCAAACGGAAAGTCACCTATACCGACGAAGAGTTCGAACAATTTCAAAAAACCGCCCAAAAATATGTCGCGTACTGCGGCATACGATAACCATATGAATTTCAAATTACGAAACTCGTTGAGGGCGTGCTGTGGTGAGGGGGTTTTGAGCGACAAGATAGAAAAGCGAAGCGAGCACTTCCTGAAAGAGAGTAAGGCTTGGCCTAGCGGCCTTGAGCGCTCTCTTTCGGGGAGTGCTAGCGAAGCGCGGTATACCGAGTAAGAGTTTTCCAATTCAAAAATATGAAAACCGTGTACCTAGATTACGCTGCAACCGCTCCGCTTGACGCGGGTGTGCGCGCGGCAATGCAACCGTACTTCTCCAGCTACTACGGAAACCCCTCTTCCATGCACGCAAGCGGCCGGCGTGCGGCGAGGGCAATCGCGGAATCAAGAGAACGCGTTGCGGGCTGTATTTCCGCGCACGGGGACGAGATTTTCTTTACCGGCTCCGGCACCGAGTCCGACAATCTGGCGCTCTTCGGGGCCGCGCGCGGCAACCGCGCGCGCGGCGCGCACGTGATCGTTTCCGCCATCGAGCATAAGGCGGTGCTTGAAGCGGCGCGCGAATTGGAGAAGGAAGGATTCTCTGTCAGCGTGGCGCCCGTCGATCGTACCGGCATGATTGATATCCCTGCGCTTCTCTCGCTTGTCAGAGACGACACCACGCTCGTCTCGGTCATGCTGGCAAACAACGAGATAGGTACCATACTGCCGGTTGCGGAATTGTCTAAGAAAATAAAGGAACGGCGCGAAAAGAATGGCTTCCCTCTTATCCATACCGATGCCTGCCAGGCGGCCGGGCACCTGAAACTCGATGTCAACACGCTCGGGGTCGACCTGATGACGCTCAACGGCTCGAAAGCGTACGGGCCGAAAGGCATCGGTGTTTTGTATAAAAAACGCAGCGTGAATATCTCGCCGCTTATTGTGGGCGGTGGTCAGGAAAACGGCTTGCGCGCCGGCACCGAGTCCGTGCCGCTCATTGCCGGTATGACATTGGCGCTCCTTAAAGCGGAGACGATGCGGGAAACGGAAACGCCGCGGCTCTCCGCGCTTCGCGAATTTTTTATCGCGGGCCTTCGCGCGGTCATTCCCGATGTCATCGTCAACGGCAACTCGAAATACCACCTTCCGCACATCGTGCACGTGACCGTTCCGCGCATTGAAGGAGAATCCATGGTCCTGATGCTTGATAACGCAAAAGTTGAAGCTGCCACAGGCTCGGCCTGCTCCGCGAAAGACCTCAAACCTTCGCACGTGCTAGTCGCCATCGGACAGAACGCCGACCTCATGCACGGCAGCGTGCGATTCTCGCTCGGGAGACACACGACGCGCGCGGAGCTTGAGTATGTTCTTTCGGTCTTCCCGCCGATTGTGAAAAAACTGAAAGGAACATCTGCGTTAACCACGCACTATTATGCACACACCACAACAACTGTCTGACGTGGGCGATTGGCTCTACAGCGAGATGGTTCGCGACCACTTCTTCAATCCGCACAATCTGCTCATTGATGACGCGGCGTATCAAGCGGACGGCATCGGCGTCGTCGGCAGTCCGGCGTGCGGCGACATGATGGCGGTGTGGATAAAAACAGATAAAAAGACGGGGTGCATCAGCGAGTGCAAGTGGAGAACGTTCGGCTGTGCTTCCGCTATCGCCTCGACATCCATGATGTCGGTGATGGCGACTGAAGACGGCGGCATGACGCTCGCGCAGGCAAAACGGCTCACACCCGAAGCTATTATTGACAGGCTCGGGGGGCTTCCGGACAGGAAGTACCACTGCTCGGTTCTCGGACACCACGCGCTCCGGGAAGCGGTTGCGGATTACGAAAAGCAAAAGCATGAAAAATGATATCCAGCGGTATGTTGTCGCGGATACGTGCACCGAAGCCCCCGGCATCGTGACTCTTTCTCTGACGCAAAACGACAACACGGTGCCGTCCTGCGCGCCCGGACAGTTTATCAACGTGTTTTTTCCGGAAACAAAAACGCCGGAAGGCAAGGCATACAGCATTTCGAGCGCGCCGAACAAGAAGACGCTTTCCATCACCGTGAGAGGAATCGGCGAATTCTCAAACCGCCTGTGCGCCATGGGCCCCGGAGACACGGTGCGGGCGTCTCTGCCCTATGGATTTTTCCGCCCCGAGCGGGAGGACAGCGACGTGGTGATGCTCGCGGCGGGAATCGGCATCACGCCGTTTCGAAGCATTATTCATACTGCCGCGCAGTATCGTAGCAAACGACGGATGACGCTTCTTCATACCGTGCGAACCGCCCCCGATGCGATATTCAGGAAAGAGTTTGAAACACTCCGCAGGCAGTTTCCCGGGCTGGCGCTCTCGTATTTCGTGACGCGCCAAACGGAGACTCCTTCCTATGCCACACCTCGCCGCATGAATGCGGACGATGTACTGCCTCACATCGGCACCATGGCCAATACAGAGTTCTTGCTCTGCGGCTCAATTCCGTTTACGCGGGATATGTGGAGAGCTTTGAAGCAAAAAGGAATTCCTGCCGACGCAATATACACCGAGGCATTCTTTTCTCACTAACTTTAAATTGTGAAACTCGTCGAGGAGTGCTATTGAATTACTTCTTTCCCGTAAGGGTGTGGATGTCGTCGTCCAAGTGCTCAAGTTTGGCGAGGAGCTGTTCGGTCGCGCCTTTCTCCGTTTTTAATATTTCACTCTCGGTTTTCTCGACAAGTTTTTTCTCTTTTTTGAAGCCCGATATAATAATGCTGTCGCCGATAAAAAACGACACGAGCAGTCCGCTCGCGAGCAGAATAATGATACCCGCCACAATGGAACCAATGCCATGAAGACCGGGAATGAGCTCGGCTGTTTCCCACACGCCCTTCCACAGCAAGATGACACCCACCGCGCCCACAAGCGCGTAGACAATGGGTATATGGCTGAGGGTTATCCGCACCCGGTCCTCCAGCTTATCGAAAAAGGTGACAATCTTTTTGAGCATGTAATTACCAGTATACCCCCTTTTATCTACACAAAACACCCCTCCGTTTCGAGGGGTGTTTTGCTTTTTACAGTCTTTTGCGATCTGGAGTTACCGTACTTTTATCCAGTTGTTTCCGCTGTCGGCAGTTTTATACACGCTGTTTTTGTTCGTGAGCGCGTAGACAACGTCCGCCTGCGGCTTGCTGAACGCGAGATACAGCACCGCTTCGCCTCCGAATGTCTCCTGCACTTTTTGCCACGTTGCGCCTCCGTCCGGGCTTTTGCCCATCCCGCCGAGCTTTTCGGAAAACGCAAGAGCGTAGGTTGAAGAAGGGTCAAGCGCAAAGACGCTCACCGCGCCTCCTTCCAGTTGCGAAGATGCGCTCTGCCAACTGTCGCCCTTATCCCTGCTTACCTGTACGCCGTTCTGCGTCGAGGCGTAGAGAACGTTTTCATTCTTCGGGTCGGTGGAAAGCGATATCGGGAAAACCGAACCCTTCGCGTACTCCCACGAACGGCCGCCATCCTCGCTCCGCTCCAGTCTCCCGCCAAAGAAACCGTACACAATGTTTGGATTTGCCTGGCTTACCGCCATTGCGTGAAAATCAACGCGACCCCCAAGCCCGTCCGATACTCTCTCCCACGTCACACCGCTGTCTGTTGTCCTTTGGAAGCCGATGTTTCCTCCGCGCGCGGGATGCCCGCTACTGAAGAAAGTGTTTGCTTCTGTAGGATGTGAACTGAAGCCCATTAGGTCATCTCGCGTCTTTCCAATCCGAAACAAGTCTTTATCTTCGGAGAAAAGAAACAAGCCTTCGTGCGTGGCGATGTAGACTTTCTTGGCATCGGCGATGTCCGCCGCCACGCCGTGCGAATGACTGAATGAGGATACCGGCGTAAGCGTATTTCCGGAGCCGTTTTTATTCGGTGTGCCGCTGGAACCAAGCAGGAATAGTCCGCCGAGGAGGAGCACCGCGGCTCCTCCCGCTATCAGATAGTTTTTCTGCATACGGGTTACTGGTTAAACCACGCCGTGCGCCATTCTTTCATCATCCGTATCTCCCCCGTCTGGGCGGCAACGATGTCATTGCCGAGCTTGATGAGCTCCGGCCGCTTCGTGCTCTGAAGAAGCGCCTGCGCCATTTCAACAGCTCCTTCGTGATGAATAATCATTCCGTCCAGAAACGCCTTGTCCATCGCGTCTCCCGTCTTGCCGGAGAGCCCCGTCATCATTCCGCTCATTGCGCCGTGCATACCGCTAAAATCGCCCGCATCTCTCGTTTGAGAACAGTTTCCTCCCATCATTCCGAATGGTCGGTACGCGCTTGTCCCCGCAAAGTATCCTATGACAAGCCCGAGTATCAATGCGAGAAGTCCGATAACGAGAACATTATTTTTTGTTTCCATAGTTTTTTAGTTGCTAGTGAGTAAAGAGAACCCAAAAGCAAAACTATGGTGCGCGGGGACTTATGGCGCTTCCGAGAAGAAGCGAAGAAAAAGAAAAAGCATATGTCTCGCTTGAATGTAAAAAACGAAGTTGCCGTTGAAAATTATTTGGTGAGCCAAAGAGATACCGTAGCCGCGCCCACGATAAAACTACCGCGAGAAGCAGGAGAACAAATACCGAAACCTGCGGAGGAAGCGAAGCGAACATCGTTTGCCACGAGGCGATGTGAGCGAGGATATTCATTTCGCAGAGTGCCGTTTCGCCGACCGCAAAAGGACAACCGCTCATGGCGCTCATTTCGTTATGATTCATTCCAATCATCGCAAACGAGCCGAGAATGCCGACTGCGAGAAATGTGAGCAGTGCCGCGGCAAAAAGAATTCGTTTTGTTTTGAATAAGGAAACCATACTTTATAGTGTAGCGCGTTTTAGCATAATTGCATTGAAAGCGACGACGAGCGTACTTGCGGACATCAGAACCGCTCCGGCGGCGGGCGAAAGGAGGATGCCGTAGGAAGCAAGAGCGCCGGCCGCAAGAGGGAGCGCGACAATGTTGTACCCGCTTGCCCACCAGAGATTTTGTATCATTTTACGGTACGTTTGTCGCGCCAGGAAAAGAACGGAAACAACATCGCACGGGTCGCTTTTTACGAGAACAATATCCGCGGTTTCTATCGCCACATCCGTACCCGCGCCAATCGCGATACCCACGTTTGCCTGCGCGAGGGCGGGCGCGTCGTTCATACCGTCGCCGACCATCGCGACTATTTTTCCTTGCGCCTGCACTTCTTTTACTTTGTCTACCTTTTGATGAGGCAGCACCTCCGCGAAAAAAGTTGCGATGCCGAGTTCGCGCGAGACGCGCTCGGCCACTTGCCGCGCGTCACCGGTGAGCATTATCGGTTCAATGCCCATTTCCTTAAGTTTCCGCACGGCTTCACAGGCTTCTTCGCGCACAAGGTCGTCAACCGCTATCGCGCCGGCCATTTTGTCGTCTATCAAAACAAACACGACTGTTTTTCCTTCGTCCATCAGACGAAGCGCGTCTTTGTTTTCAACGGGTATGTTGTTTTCCCGCAGATAGCCCGGGCTTACCACTTGTACCAAACGTCCTTCAACTTTTCCTTGTGCGCCTCTCCCCGGCAGAGAGCGAAAATCCTGAACCGTCAGATATTTTTTATTTTCTTTGGCGATGGCTTTCGCTATCGGGTGTTCGGAGTGCGCTTCTATTGCGGACGCATATTGTAGTACGTCATCTCGCATGCCCTCAAGGGCGATGACGTCCGCCACGCCAAATTCGCCTTTCGTAAGCGTGCCTGTTTTATCAAAAATGACCGCGGTAATATTA
>CAYHWH010000002.1:9362-13004 GCA_964360325.1 uncultured Candidatus Saccharibacteria bacterium
GGTAATATTCCGCGCCTCCTCAAATGCGGTCCTGTTCCTGATTAAAAGTCCGTGTTGCGCGGAGAGCGCGGTTGAAACGGCGACAACGAGCGGGATGGCAAGACCGAGCGCGTGCGGACAGGCGATAACAATGACCGCGATGGTTCTCTGTAGCGCAAAGGCAAGCGTCTCGCTCGTGAAAAACATCCAGCCGAAGAGCGTCAGAACACCGGCGGTAATTGCGACAACGGTGAGCATCATTGCCGCCTTGTCGGCGAGTTTTTGCGTTTGTGATTTTGCGGCTTGCGCGGAAGAAACAAGCGCGACAATCTGCGAAAGGTACGTGTCCTTCCCCACCTTTCGTATTTCAACGAGAATGGAGCCCTCGCCGTTTATGGAACCGCCGATGACCGGCATTCCCGTTGTTTTTTCTACCGGCTTTGTCTCTCCCGTGAGCATCGCTTCGTTCACGGTAGTCGCGCCAAGAACCACCACGCCGTCAACGGGTATTTTTTCTCCCGGCTTTACAAGCACTTTGTCCCCGATACCAAGCTCCGCAACCGGCACGTCTTCAACGCGTCCGTCTTTTGATTGCCGGTGAGCGACGGACGGCATGAGCTTCGCGAGCTCCTCCAGCGCGCGCGATGCGCCCATGACGGAACGCATTTCAATCCAATGGCCGAGCAACATGATGTCCACAAGGGTTACGAGCTCCCACAAAAGCTCTTCGCCGGAGAGTCCGAAAAAGACCGCGACGCTGTATCCGTAGGCGGCGCTGATGGCGACGGCGACGAGGGTCATCATTCCCGGCGTACGCTTGCGCGCCTCGGCATACAACCCTTTTAGGAAAGGCGCGCCGCCGTAAAAGAAAATAACGGTTGCGAGCAGAAATCGCACATAGTCGTCTCCCGCAAAACCAAAACCTTCAACGCCGAAAAACATCTGCAGCATCGGAGACAAAACCAGCACGGGGATTGAGAGGACGGACGAAATCAAAAACCTCTTCCTGAAATCGGCAACCATATGCGCGTGGTCGTGATGGCCGCTATGCTCTTCGTGGTGTTTGTGTTCCATAGTGTTCTCCGTTCCCGTGTGGCGGCTGTTGCGGACATAATACACCCATGAACTTCTATCTCGCCTTATTTTTTCTTGCTTCGTTTTTAGCGCGTTCAACCATAAAACGAACACTCTCGCTCATATTTTCATTTTCCAAACGGATATCGGGATGGAGCTCTTGGAAGACCCGATAAATCTCATCAGCAAAGGCCTGCCCTACCATCGGCACTTTTTCATAATCAAAAAGAATAATTTTAAACTTCTCAAGTCCTACGAGAACTCTGCGCGCCTGAGAACGGGAAATATGCACGCCTCCGGTGGTGAACAACCTCACCCGTATTTCTGTTTTATCAAAACCATAATCCCCTTCTTTGGCAAGATTGGTATATTTTTTGAACACGTCATTTAAATGACGTTGTGAATCAATGTTGATTTTGAAAATAACCCTCGTTCCGCGTTTCTTGATAGGCGTTCGATGAATTGAAACATCCGGTTTAGTTGTATTGATAGACAATCGATATCCAAAACTGTCCAAGATAAAAACGTCACCCGCTTTTGACGTGAAGAAAATTCCTTCACCAGAATGCGATTTTGGCATTGTGGTAGTCTTGCCCTTTAGAAGGTCCTGAATTGCCTCTACTTCTGATTTGAGATTTTTCTTCTTCATGATGTTGCGGAACACGCCAACACCGGAGTCGCTGACAATAAAAGAAAGGTCTTTGTCGCGTACCGCCACTTCAACTGAAATAGATTTTGATTGTGAGTGCTCAATGGCATTATTAAACATTTCTGAAAATGCGAAAGTGAAAATGCTCTTTAGATTTTCTGTTAACTGCAAAATACGGGGAAATTTTTCTTCTATTTCAAGTATAATCTTGTGCTCTTCTAATAACTGATTCTTATAGGACTTTTTAAGTACCGTTGGAACAACCTCGGGGTGCTTCAAGATGTACTCTTTTGATACGTAGAAAGCATTGCGGGTGCCGCCAAGTTTTATAACCTGTTTTTCTGCAATCAGATCAGAAATGACCATATTTACATACTGACGAGATACGCCAATACTGCCGGTGATTTCACCAGATGTTATTTTGCCTCTTTGATTGATTAGCGCTAAGATTTTATCCTTATTTTTCATAAGCGATTATATTGTAAACCAATCTATATTCAATTGTCAAGTAATTGTCAACAGACCTACAACCACCCCGCCGCGAAAAAGAAAGAGTATGGAACGCTTCGCGTGCTTGATTTGTATGGTCACAGATAATTCAATCGCCGTCGCGATTGAATTTCCGCGACCCCGGCTCGCAGTTTGCCCTGCACCACAAGAGTACTTCCAAGTTTCTAACTCACTTTGTTCATAAGAAACTTTGGGTCGCTGGCAAACATTGCTGTGCCCGCCATATGCGGGTATTTTACTTTTTTGTAGTCTGAAGCCGCCGCACTTTTGTCCGGTCACGCGCCAGAGGTGGGGGTTTATTTTCGCCCTAGTTTACTCTATACAACAAAGCATAATTGTGTTATGGTCGTACTATCTTCAAGATGGTCTTGAAGCTCGTTCTTTAACAGCCAGAAAGGAGGCCAAAATGGACCCCGAGAGTTCGGAAGAAAAAATGCTTCAAAGCATCTCCAAGGAGCTTGGTGTGTCCAACCTCCTTGAGATTCTGTCAACAACACCGATGCGTCGCCTACAGCCTATTCTGGTGCGTGCATTCAAAAATCGGGTGGAAGTTAGAAAACCCGCAGAATTGCTACGGGAGTATGAAAGAAAGCAGGAGTTTTTCGGGATCAGCTCAATCGACCAGGAGAACCTCTACAAGTTTGCTCTCATATGCCATGAAGCTGTGCGACCCACATTCGAGGCCGTTCAAACTTCCCCTATCGCGCCTTTCGGCCTCAACGCGGTACTGAGCATGGTTAGCCAAAACAACATCCTCTCTTCCATACGAGGGTCGGAAGTTGTAAGTGATCTGACGAGCCAGCTCGCGCTAGAATGCGCACTGAGGAGAAAACTGAATATCGCTCGAAAAGATGACAGTGCTGTAGATATCAGCACATCAGGTCGTGTTCTGCGACTACAGCCCTTCGACAGAAGCAAGGGGTATATGCAGCATTTCAATCTGTTTGCCCTTTGCTCTGGTGGACCAAATATAGCCGCTAATGGTGGATTTGCGGTTCCCGCGCTGCAGAAACACATAGCGATGTTGTTGAATGTGATCTCTGCTCTGCATAAAGAGGGGTACGAATCGTACGGTATCACTGTTAAGATTTCCGATATGAGGTTTCTTGACCAGTTAATAACCGCACGCGGACTCCCTCGTGAAGACATCTTGCGAAATTCGCTTAACGATGACTTCGACCTGTTTGAGAAATACCACATTTTGTTCCCGAAGGAAGCGGGACATGCGAACGACTTGAGATCGGGTACGTTCGGCAGTATTGGCCTCGCCGATCGCACAAGATTCTTTGCTCATATCGAGCAAGGAATCCTTGCTCCACTTCGCGCAACGTACCCGGGAGTTCGATTTTGCTTTGACTTCAATAGAAAAGCAGGATTGGGCTATTATCCGCATTTATGCTTCCACATCTTTGCCACGAATCAAAAAGGTA
>CAYHWH010000003.1:0-1698 GCA_964360325.1 uncultured Candidatus Saccharibacteria bacterium
CCCCCCCCCAACCATCTGCCAAAAAGGAGCAGACCATGACGAAGCGTTCTTTGTTACCCAGCAAGGCCGATAGGAAACACAACCCCCACGCCGCCGATGGGTTTAGTGTTTCCACTTTCTCGTTCACCAAGGCTCCCTCGTGCGTCGCCGTTCGCGTGGACGAGACGATCGGCGTCCGCGACACGAAGAATCCCCAAAGCCCCACCCTCATTTTCAACAAGAAGGAATGGGCCGCTTTCATCAAGGGGGTCAAGGCGGGTGAATTCGATATCTAAATCCATTCGCCCCGCCCCCCCACGCCGCCGCCCTGTCCAGATTCGGATGGGGTGGTTTTTTCTTTTTTGCGCGCTTCCCCAATCGGGTGTATGCTAAATTGCAGAAGGTGTTTCGGCTGAGGGTCTTTGCGTTATCGCACTCTTTCACAGGGAGGGTTCCATGCCAGCTCTGCTTCCGCGTTCAATGATTCCCTACGAAGTTTTCGGACGGGCGTGCGATGGAATGGTACAGCGATGCCCCGGGTGCGGTAATAATTTTGAAGTGAAAATGGGAATAGCATATCCGACCTATTTCATATTCAATGGGGAACCGCACTACGCTTTTCTCCCGTTCTGTTCAACCAAATGCTTGCTCATTTGGATCCCCGAGGAGGGCTCCGGTCACACATAGACAAAAAAAGAGACCATAACCTCATAGCCACCGAATGTGCGGTGGCTATGCTTGTACATGCATAACAAAGAGCCCTATTGCTTTTTAAAGCCCCTTGTAGTATAATGAGCGCAAAGAGATATAGTCGAGATTTCTTCAAAAAAACACATAGACACATGACAGGAACAATAAAAACGCTCACCGACAGAGGATTCGGATTCATTGCGCGCGAAGGCGAGGCAAAGGATCTTTTCTTCCACTCGAAAGAGCTGAAGGGGGTCGAATTCGACCAGCTTCAGGTCGGCGACGCCGTTACGTTTGAGGTTGCAGACGGCCCGAAAGGACCGAGCGCCGTAAACGTATCGCGCGCATAAGCGTTACGCTTCGAACCACCCCCGCTTGCCTTTCCGGCAAGCGGGGGTGGTTTCGTTTTTTCCACCGGGCGTATTGCAGGGTCATAAACGGGTTCACCATTAAAGCTTGCTGTTTTGTGTTTTTGATATAAACTACCGGCAGGAGTAAAGGGAAACGGTGGAAAAAAGAAGGAGAGGCGACCATGGCGAAGCAAAGAAACGGAGCGGCTGCTCCGACGTTCTCGATGAAAACCGGCCGGTTGTGCGACATTCTGGACGGCGCGACTTTAAAGCGCGACCCCCGCGAAGCGGATTTCTGGGGCGAAACCTCGAAATGTCTCGACGAATTTTTCGCTTTGATGAAAAAGCTGTTCGACAAGGAGGAGTTGCGCCTGCCGATTCCGATTACCATGAACACGATTGTCGTTGCTTTGATCTGGATTCCCAAGAAAAAGGAACACCAAGGGAAGGTGTCTGTCCGGCAGCAACAAGTTCTTTCAAGGGGGTTCAAAATTCTTCAAGAAGACATCGACGGCAAGCGCGTGCTGGCGTCGATCACCAAACATCTTGGGGTCGCCGTTGCCGCTGAATGAAAGCGGATTATCCGTGCCAAGCCGCCCGCGCAAAAAGAGCAAAAAAGATACACATTGGCGCGGACGGCGTTTTTTTTTTTAAAAATTTTTTTTTAGCAACGGGAAAC
>CAYHWH010000003.1:1708-12742 GCA_964360325.1 uncultured Candidatus Saccharibacteria bacterium
TGCCGAAGTGCCCGTACTTCGCCGTCTCGCGAAATTGCGGTTTGCGCAGGTCAAGAAATTCAATAATGGCTTTCGGCCGCAGAGCGTACCCTTCTATCTTCTCCTGCTTCCCGTCAATCGTCGCAACCGCCATGAGAGGGTCCGCGACGCCGATTGCGTAGGCGATGTGGACGTACACTTCTTTCGCGTTTTTTTTCTTTAAGTAATCAACCGCAATGCGTCGCGCCATGTAGGCCGCGCTTCGGTCCACTTTCGTCGCGTCCTTTCCCGAGAAACAGCCCCCGCCGAGCGGAATGTTCGGTCCATAGTTGTCAACGGCAAGCTTCCGTCCAGTGAGTCCTGTGTCGGCGGTGAATCCGCCGATAGTCCAGGAACCGTTCGGGTTTCGCATCCAAACGTCTTTAATGTTTTTTCCCGCGGGGAGGTACGGCGACAATTCTCTTTCCATCACCTCTTCAAGTTTTACGTCGCTCATGTCCCCGCTCTCGCAGAGAGAGGTGAGCACGCGCTCGATTTTTCCGTCGGAGACTGTCACTTGGCTTTTGCCGTCGTGCCTGCCCATCGCCTTGGTGAGCTTGCGGGAGAGAACCACTTCAAGCGGTAAAAATTCCGGCGTCTCGGCGGTCGCGTAGCCCACCATGATGCCCTGGTCGCCCGCGCCCTCGTTGTCAACGCCGCTTCCGATTTCCGGACTCTGCTCCACAACGTTTACCACGACGCCGATGTCGGCGTTGTAACCGCATTCTTCATATACCTTTTTTGCGATGCCGCGGATATCAACATACGCCTTCGTCGTCAACTCGCCGGTCACCACGATGACGCCGTGGCCGCCCATGGTTTCAACTGCGACGCGTGAGAGAGGGTCTTGCGCGAGACAGGCGTCAAGCACGGCGTCCGATATTTGGTCGCACACCTTGTCCGGATGAGCGATGGAAACAGATTCTGCAGTCCGAATCATATTTTTTCTATTATCTGATAACTATGAATTACGAAACTCTTCACTCGGCAGTCATGATGAGGAGCACGCATTCCGCCTTGGGCGGATGCTCTGCTCGGGCCGTCGCCCTGCGCAAGGCTCCTCACCACAACCGCCTTCATTCGAGTTTCGTAATTTAAAATAATAATGAAACAACCTCTTCCGCGAGGAGAGGTTGTTTTCATATGAGAAAACGTTATCTTCCCCTTTCGGGCTGGATGGAGCACCTTCTCGTGATTTCTCGCGATGGGTTGCTAGACGGATTTTCGAGCCAGAACTCTCCCCGTCTTTCTTGATACGCGTATGAAGTTGTAGCAACAGTATATCGGAAGAGCAACCGGAGGGCAAGGGCTTCTGAAATTCCGAGGTTTAACCTCGGAGAAAATGGGGGTGAGGCTGGGCCTGGCTTATTGCAATTCTAAAATTCTATGATATAATGCAGGCAAGAAGGTCATTCAATACGCATGTATAGAGGCGACGCCTCTATACATCACCAATCAGGAGATGTGTCATGAAAATTTTCCAAATTGTGGGCGTGTGCCTGCTGTGGGGGATGGCGACGTGTTCCCCGCTGCCCTACCCTCCTTCCACCAACATTTCCTGCCCGAATCAACCCGGAACCGTGTTCCAGCCGGAGTACGGAGACTTCGGGAGAATCATGTGTTTCGGGCCCGGTGGGTATCCGGGGTCTCCATCGTTCGGGTACGGAATGCCGTACGGAACGTACGGCACGGTGACAACCCTATCGCCGGGAGGAGAAACGAGGTTCATCCCCGGCGGACAGCCGTGGGTTCCGCACAGACGCCGTCACTAGCCAGACAGTAACGGACGACTACCGAGCGGGCGCGCCAGCGCGCCCGATCGAATCTTTTTCATCCTTCGACTCGCTTCTATCAAACCCAAACCAGTCGAAGACTCGCTCAAGATGAAATACATAGCGGCAAGCCGCTATGTATTTCATCTTTCCTGCAACCCGAGCTCGCTGAGAAATTTTTTTCGCGGTAATTCTTCAAGAGCCGTTCCTTCTCCCGATTTCAAATTTCCGATTTTCAAATTCATAATGCGAACGCGTTTCAGTTTTTCAACGGTGAGATGGAGCGCGTCGAGCATCCGGCGTATCTGGTGTGTCTTCCCTTCCGTGAGCACGACGGAAAGCGCGCGCGGCCCCGCGAAAGAAACATTTTTTGCGGCCAATTTCTCCCCCGCACTTAGAAGCCCCGCTTCAAGCAGTTTCTTCGCGTGCGTCGGTATTTTCTCCCGCACGCTCACTTCGTACTCCTTTTCGTGCGCGAAGCGCGGATGAAGCAGACGCTCCGTCACCCGTCCGTCGTCGGTCAAAAGTATAAGTCCCTCGGATTCTTTATCAAGCCGTCCGACCGGAAAAAGTCCGGGGAAACGCGCCACGTCCGCGATTGCTGTCTCGCCAGAAACCGGAGAGTGCGTTACAACGCCGCGCGGTTTGTAGTAGAGAACGTATGAAAACTTTTTGCGCGGACGGCTCGCATCTTCCCGCACGTCTACCCTGTTGCCCTCTTCCACATACTGCCCGACGACCGCTGTTGTACCGTTAATGGAAACAAGTCCTGCGCGAATGAGTTCGTCTGCGGCGCGTCGCGTCGTCACGCCGGTAAGAGCGAGGTAGCGGTTGATGCGCACGGGATACGGTATCGGCTCGGCCATATCTCGCACAGCATGCGCTATTTCGCAAAAATTGGCAAAAAAAAATGGCGCCGGAGGAAGAGGAAGTTGCCCTTCCCCCGGACGCACCATCGAAACGGTTTCACCGGCTTTGCCAACGCTCTTCGTTCAGGTCAACCTCTCCCGGATTGAAACAACCCTCCAGACACCGGACAAGTTTCCTTGCAAGCTCGGTATTGTCGGTGGTCTCAAAGCACATCGAGACATCACCGCGTACAAAGCGACTTGCACTGTACGTACCGAGTCCTGAATGGGATTCCGCCAAATCCGCGGTGACGTTTATCGTCCCGTCCGGAAACGGAGTGATGTGAAGCTCCCCCACAACAGTAACCCCCGAACGCTCAAAGGCTTTTTTCACGGACTCCACCACGCCTTCTTCCGAGGTGATGGGGCCGCGACAGCGATGAAAGCTGAAGGTAATCGTGATACCGGCGGCCATTCCACCATCCTCCGAAAAAAGTTGCACCGAATTTTTCGGCGTTGTGTACAAACGCGACTGCGCGCAGTATAAAACCTCCGGCGAAAATTGCAACGGTGCGATGTTAAAAAAACCGCCCCGGGGTAAACCGGGACGGAGTGCCTTTCGGCAAGATCAAACTAAACGGAACGATATTGAAGGTACGCGTTGGCCCGGTCGCAGATCTCGCCCACTTTTTCCTGCGAGCGACCGACGTAGTTGGCCGGGTCCCGCAGAAGTTTGAGCACATCCTTTGGGATTCTATTCCAGGCAGCCTTCAGGCGCGGATCGATCATCGTCAACTTCAAAACGGCGGCGAAGAGTGTCGGTACATCCTTCCCCACCATCGGCATCGCCTTGTGGTTGATGACTTCGTGGGCGTCGTCTTCGTAGCCGTACATCTGAAGCGCAAGATAGAATGGCTCGGCGAGAATAATATCTCCCTGCTTTGCCAAATTCCGCCTGCACGCTTCCGTGTCCACGACGATCCGGCTGAGGAACGGCGCGCCAGCCTTATCGGGCCGCAACAGCGTATCGAGCTGGTAGGTCAGGTTAACGATGAGCGTCGGAAAGTCGCGAGCGAGCGAGCTTCCGACGAGGTCGCGTTGATGCTCGCTTAGCATGGTGTCGAGCACTTTCCCGAACTCATTTTTGTTCTTGAGCCACATCCCTTCGAGGTTTTCGAAGTGGAGCGGGTTGCGCTTGTGGGCCATCGTTGACGAGCCAACTTGGCCCGCCGCGAACGGCTCCGCAAGCTCCGCTATTTCCGTGCGCATCAGATGTCGAGCGTCTCTGCCAAACTGGCCGAGCGAAGCGGAGAGCATGAGACACGAATGAAGATAGTATGCCAAGGGTTCCGGCGGAAGGATTTGCGTCGAGATGGGTGCCGGCTCAAGTCCGAGCCGCTTCAACACCCGTTCTTCAAACTCTCCTCCTTCTTCGCCGCCGATACCGAGCGCCACCTGCGCGTTGTATGCACCGACGGCGCCCGAAATCTTCCCCGTGAGTCCCGTCGCATACCGATTCGCCTGCTCGATGTTGAAAAGGACGCGGTAGAGAATCGTCGCAAACCAGAAGCCCACTGTGATGGGAAGAGCGTGCTGTCCGTGCGTCCTGCCGATTTGCACTTCCTCGGCGTAACGCAGGGCCATGTCGCGAAGACATCCGATGACTTGGTTTGTTTTGGGCCGCACAACTTCTTTGTGCGCCCGAACAAATTGCAACGCCCGGGCGGTGTCGATCACATCGTAGCTCGTGAGCGGCACGTGCACCCAGCGCTTTAGCGGCGCGGGCATGATTTCCTGCATGAGCCGGACAAGCGCGCGGATATCATGCTTGGTAATCTCTCGCTCGACCTTGTCCATCTCCGACGTGGTGATGGCAAGGAGTTTCGCTTCAATTTCCGGCGTCAGCAGGTTGATGTCCTCCTGTGCGATAACACCGATATCGCCGAGCGTCCGGAGCGCGGCGAGTTCAATCTCGACGAGCGCCCGAGCAAGATTGTCGTAGCTGAAGAAAGGCACGAGGCTTTGGGGCTGATACCGGGGGTTGCCCGGCAGTATCAGATTGACCATGTAGCTACCCTCTCTTTCTCTGTGGCTCTGGACAAAGAATCAAAAAACGTCTGCTGACAACACTACCAAAAAATACCAGAAAAACAACAGGGGGTGTTTTGCTAAAATTTGCCGCCAATACGGCGTTCGGGCGTAAAAATTTTCCCTGTTTACTTGCGTATTCTTTGTGTTATTCTCTCGCATAGAAAGCGTCTCACGGAGACGTAACGTCCACATCAGGGAGATTCGTGCGATGGCAGGTAAAGCGAACGAGTATGCACTAGCTGGCGTTGACTACGCGAAAATCGGCCCCTTCAAGGAAGCGATGATTTCCGTCGCGAAGCGTACGGCGGAATTTCCGAACAAAAGACAGGTCTCGATTCGGACCGATGTCTTGCATGCCCACGGGGGAGTGTTTGCCTACGAGGGCTGCAATCCGCACTCATGGTGCCAGACCACGGAAGGGCTCGGCAACAAAAACTGGATTGCCGAGTGGATGTATCAGCTCGCCGGAAAAGGCACGTACTACCACGGAATCGGCATCGACACCGCGATGATGGCGGTCAACGACTGCATCGCGCAAGGAGCGATGCCGGTCGCCTACACCGACGAAGTTGCAGCCGGCGACGACGGCTGGTTCACGGACAAGAAGCGTTCGTGGGATCTTGCCGAAGGGTTTTACGAAGCCTGCCGGATGGCCGGAATGGCCCTGGTCGCCGGCGAGTCTCCGGCGCTCAAGTACCTTATCAAGTCGACGCCACCGGTCTTGAGCGCTCCGTCGCTCTCCGGTTGCGTGGTCGGTCTTATCGCACCCCAGGAACGTCTTATCACCGGGTTGAAGCTCAGGGCCGGAGACCGCATCGTCGGCATCCATTCTTCCGGCATCCACGCCAACGGCATTTCGCTCGTCATTAAGCGTGCGCTTGCTCTGCCCGAACAGTTTTTCACTAAACTGCCGAGCGGCGGCATCCTCGGCGAAGAAGTACTGAAGCCGACGGCCTGCTACGTTGATCTCGTTGAGCAAATGCTCGCTGAAAAGGTTGACGTGCACGCGCTCCTGCCCGGCACCGGCGGCGGGATCGCAAAGCTCGCGTTCGACAAACGCGACTACACGTACCTCGTTCACTCGTGGCCGGAAGTTCCGGAAATCTTCAAATTTTTCCGCAACCTCGGCGTTTCTATCGAGGACTGCCTCACCACCTTCAACTGGGGCATCGGCTACTACGTGTTCGTTCCGGAAAACGAAGTTGGACGCGTCCTCAAGATCGCGCGCGAGACCGGCCATGGGGCGATGAACGTGGGTGTCGTCAAGGAAGGCCCGCGCGGTACGGTGTTCGCTCCGGAGGGAAATTTGTTTCTTCCCCCGCCGGGCGAATAATCTTCCGTCCTCATCCTCGGATTGTGCGCCCGCCGGAATGCTTTCCGGCGGGCGTTTTTTTGTCCACAATTTTCTCCGCATCGCGCATGATGGTATGCTGAACCCAATGATTTCCCTATTCAGAGCACTCCGGCACTTTTTTTTCTCGGCTGCCGCATTCGCTCTCCCTTTCGTCGCCCTCGCACACGAAGTGTACGTGCTTGACCCGGCGACGGTTTCTCTTGACGTCGGGAATCCATCGCCCAATCCGTTTCTTATGGCGATTGAAAACTTTCCGCAATTTTTTCTCTGGACGATCGTCGCCATCGTGGTAATCTCCGCGATTTTTCTCATCTCCATTTCGCGAAAAGTTGAGAAGTTTTTTTATCCTTTCCTCCTTGCTATAAAATCGTACGCTTCAACCATCGCGCGGATTACCCTCGGCTTGTCCCTCATTTTTTCCGCGTACAACGGCGCACTCTTCGGACCGGAACTTCCGCTTTCAAATTTTTCTTCCCACCAGGCGCTTTTTCTGCAGAGCGCGCTTTTTGCGACAGGATTCTTGATTCTCATCGGATTTTTTACCCGCGCGAGCGCTGCCGTAGCGCTTGCGCTCTATGCATGGTTGGTGTCCGTTTTCGGCGCTTACATGTTCACGTATTTCACCTACTTCGGGGAAATACTCATCGTGTTTATTCTCGGAAGCGGAACATGGTCGCTTGATTCGTACCGAGGCGCCACAGCATTCAAAAGAACGCCTTTCCGAAGGTTTTTGGATAAGCTTGAGCCGTACTCGTTTGCCATTTTGCGCGTCTGCTTAGGCACGGCAATACTCTACGCCTCGTGGTACGCAAAATTTATCCACAGCTCGCTCGCGTTTGATACGGTCATCCGCTACCACCTCACCGACTATTTCCCTTTTCCGGTTCTCTTTGTGGTCCTCGGCGCTCTTCTTATTGAGACGCTCATCGGCATCTTCTTTATCGTCGGATTCGAGATACGCTTTGCGTCGCTCTTTTTCATTTTCTTTCTCGGCCTGTCGCTTTTGTATTTCGGCGAGGCGGTCTGGCCGCACCTCATTCTCCTCGGCATAAACCTCGCGCTCTTCGCGCACGGCTACGACCGTTACTCGCTCGAAGGAAAATTTTTCAAGGGGAAAGGGCGCGAACCGGTTTTCTAGCGCCCCACGTAAATCTTCGCCTGTTCGCGCACGCTTCGTGCTATACTCCGCCACGTGGATATTTCTTCTTTTGTTCATCTTGACGTGGCAACGCTCCTGAAGGCAACCGGATACCTCGGGATTTTTTTTATTGTGTTTGCGGAGTCCGGTCTCTTTTTCGGATTTTTTCTTCCGGGCGACAGCCTGCTGTTTACCGCGGGACTCCTCGCCTCGGAAGCATTTTTCGGCCTCGCGCCGCTCCTTGCACTCGTGGTTACCGCAGCGATTCTCGGCGACAACGTCGGGTACTGGTTCGGGAAAAAAGTCGGACCACGGCTCTTCACGAGAGAGGATTCTTTCTTTTTTCATCCGCGGCACGTTGAACGGACGCGTGAATTTTACAAGCGCCACGGGGCGAAGACCATCATTCTCGCGCGCTTCATACCCATCGTGCGCACCTACGCGCCCATCCTCGCCGGTATCGGTAGAATGGAGTATTCCTCGTTTCTCCGGAACAACGTCCTCGGCGGATTGCTCTGGGGAATCGGCATCACCCTCGCCGGATACGCGCTTGGGAAAACCTTTCCCTCAATTGGAGACTACCTCACGGAAATTCTTCTCGGCATTGTTCTCCTCTCGCTGCTCCCCCTCTTGTTTGAGTGGATGCGAAGAAAGTAGAACGGCTATCCCCAAGCTCGATTGCGCAGGCGAAACAGAGAGAGTATAATGGAAAGATACATCTGCTGAAACACTATGGATAATGTTCAATTTAAAGAAGGATCCTCTTTCCAGCGCCCCGACTTCTCGGGACGGCGGCCCGGAGGAATCATCGGGCTCGTGATGAAATTCGGCCTTGCAAAAAACCAGAAAGACGCGGAGCTCGTGCTCATTGTGATTTTTGTTCTTGTCCTCATCACGACGTTCTTTATGCTCTACCAGTGGCGGGCGGGAGAAGCGTCAAGAATGCCGCCGCCTCTCCCCGTCAGCATTCCCCGATGATTTCCATGCGTTTTTTAAAAAGACAGCGAGGTGGAAAAGAAAGAGGATTTACCCTGATAGAGCTCCTCGTGGTGATTGCCATTATCGGACTTCTTTCTTCCATTGTCCTTGCACAACTCGGCACCGCGAGGCAAAAAGCGCGCGACGCCAAGCGGGTCGCCGACATGCAGGGTATTATGTCCGCGCTCGAGCTCTACTACAGCGACCACAGCTCAAGCTACCCGACGACTCCCACCGGCAATCTTCTTTCCAACCTGAGTACCCAGCTTACTTCGTACGTCGGCGGCGGCACGCTCCCTGTGGACCCTCTCAACACCGGCTCATACGTCTATAAATACTGCAGCAGCAACGTAAACATCTCCTACGTTCTTGCCGTCGTGCTTGAAAAAAACGCCGCACAGTGCAGTGTAAGCAGTACCGGCGTTGACACCTGCGGGGGTCTCTGGACTCTCTCCCGCTGCAGTCTCTGATTTTTAATACTGCATCTCACAAAAACCTAGAGGCGACGCTTCTAGGTTTTTGAACGAAAAAAATCCAAAAAATCAGCAGTGCTTGTTCGCGACGTCTTTTTCTTGGTACTCGTGCTCCGTTTTTAATTTGAGATATTCCGCGCGCCAGCCAACCATACTCGTGAGAAGCTGAGCGAAGACCGCGACGCCTGAAACCGCAAGCGCGAGGATGACGTACCAAGACCACGCCGCGGTGAAATAAAAGAAAAGAACAATTGGCGAGAGCCAGACGCCGATGCACCACGGACAATTGAAGATATCCGAAATGGCGCGCGCCGGGCCGTCGGAGTATGCGGTTCGCTCGACGAGAATGGTCCCGTCGCGCGCCACCACCTCTCTTTTGCGCAGAAAGATATCGCGAATAAACTGCGTAATTTTATCGTAGACGAACAGCCGCGACAGACGAAACACTGCGAGCGCAATCAGGCTCGCATCAAACAATGAGATGCCTGCGGGCAACGCTCCGCGCAGGCGATAGATCCCATCCGCTAGAGAAACGAACAAAAGGAGAAACAGGACCGTTAACACAAAATTCCAAACATTCTGATTATTTTTTGGTTGCATATGGGAAAAGTATACCCCACACGGGCCAGAGAGTAAAAGCGAAGTCTCTCAAAAAATAAGGTCTGAAAAGTTGTCCCCAGCTCGATGAAACAAAAAAAAGCATCTGGCAAGAATTCGTTCTCACAAAAATATTTTTTGTCAATCCCACCCCCTATTTTTACCAGAAAACAAGCCAGAATTTGAAAAAAACGCCGGTTTTTTTCTTTTTTCACCCATTTTGGATACTTTCTATAAAAAGAGTTTGCAAATGAAACCCCAGGAGTATAATGGGGAGACGCCCGAAATTCTTCGGATTTCTCGAGGGCAGGACAAACATATACCAGCATTGATTTTCCTCGTCCGCAAAAATTTTTGAACCATTAAAAATTTCTAAGAAACAGAGAACCCGTATGGCGTCAATCCGAAAAATTCAAAAGCGCAGCGGCATCATCGTTGATTTTGACCGTGAAAAAATTACGAAAGCCGTTTCAAAAGCATTTCAAGCGATGCTCTCCGATTCGCACCTTGCCGACGCGAATGCGATCAGCAAGCACGTGGCCGAAGCGCTCGAGCGGCGCTTTGAGGGAAGCGTTAATTTGCCCGGCGTTGAATTCATACAGGACATGGTGGAGCGCGCCATTATGGAGCGCGGGTACTTCAGCGTCGCCAAAGCCTATATCCTCTATCGCTACGACCACGCGCGCGAGCGTGAAGAGCGCAAGCAGGAAATTGCGAAAAAAATAGAGGAGAAGGATTTGCAGATTGTGAAGCGCGACGGTTCAAGGGAAACATTTTCAATCGAGAAAATAAAAAAGACGCTCTCCTTCCAGAGCAGCGACCTTGCCGGTATCGACTTCAATCGCATCGTGGAGCAGTGCACCGTGGAAGTGCACGAAGGCATCACGACAAAAGATATTTCACGCACGCTCGTCATGGTCGTGCGCTCGATGATAGAACTTGACCCGGTGTACTCCATTCTCGCCGCGCGCCTTTTGCGCCTTGAGCTGTACAAAGACGTCATTGGCGAGACAATCATTGATTTCGGAAAGTTTGACGCGCAGTACCGCGAAGCGTTCATAAAAAACATCAAACGGAGCGTTGAGCTCAAGAAACTTACGGAAGAAATGCTTTCTTTTGACCTTGATGCAATCGCTGCCCTTCTCGTTCCGGAACGCGATGACCTGCTGCGCTACCTCGGCCTGCAGACGCTCGCCGACCGCTACTTCATCAAGACTAAGGAGGCGGGAGGTGCGTATCTTGAAGCGCCGCAACACTTCTGGATGCGCGTTGCCATGGGACTCGCGCTCAAGGAAGAAAATAAAATGGAGCGCCTCAAAGAATTCTACGAGGTCATGTCCACACTGCTCTACATTCCTTCGACCCCGACCCTCTTCCACGCCGGTACGCCGCATCCGCAGCTCGCATCCTGCTACCTCAACACGGTCAGCGACGATTTGAACCACATTTTCAAGGTCTATGGCGACAACGCAAATCTTTCCAAATGGGCTGGCGGCATCGGCACGGACTGGACCAACCTGCGCGCGACCGGCGCCATCATCAAATCCGCAGGAATTCAGAGCCAGGGCATCATCCCTTTCCTCAAAATTGCCAACGACGTCACCATCGCCATCAACAGAAGCGGCAGGCGTCGCGGCGCGACGTGCGCGTACCTTGAGGTGTGGCACCACGACTTTGAAGATTTCCTCGAGCTCCGCAAGAACACCGGCGACGAGCGGCGACGCACGCACGACATGAACACCGCGAGCTGGGTTCCCGACCTCTT
>CAYHWH010000004.1:0-11946 GCA_964360325.1 uncultured Candidatus Saccharibacteria bacterium
CTAATATTGGCCTGGGCAGAAGTAACATACGCAAGGTAAGATGGACTAGTGTCTGTGTATGCATTTGTTGGAATAGCGTTCGTTGAGGGAGTAATGCCTATTAAAAAATCGTCTGCATATGTTCCAACACACTCAAAATACCACTTTCCAGCCGAAACCCCCATCGTCCCCTCTGTAAATGTAGACGAGCTAGCATCTACCATAGTCAGATTTCCATTAGACAACGTTGCCGTGGATGCCTTTAACAACGGATTCAGCGTACAGTAGTTCCCCACGTTGATCCCCGCCATGTCGGTCGGGCTGTCGGTCGTCTGGGTGACGGTGCCGTTTTTGGTCCACGTGTTGCCGTTCCCGCTCGTGTCGGTGCCAAGGGCGGCAGAGTCCGCGAACTTGAGCCAGAAGCCGTTTGTGCCGTAGGTGCCGATGTACTGTTTCGGCCTCCATGAGCCGGTGATGTAGTCGGTTTCGCCGAACGAGGAGGGAGTGAGGGCCTGGCCGTCGATGAGGTGAACGTCAGTAAGGTACGCCTGTAAGTACTCTGCCGCGTAAACATCCTTGTGACGAAGGATACGATGTTCGTGGTTCTGATTAATTCCACCATCATGGTTTAGGGCTGGTGCGGTATAAGATGAAAGTGAAGCAAGTGTACCGTTTACATATAATTTAATTCTGTCAGTGCTTGTTGATTGAGTCGTATCCCAAGCAACAACAAAGTGGTACCAAGCGCCATAGTCTCTAAGAAGAGCATTAGTGGCCGCCACATATTGAAGCGATCCTGAATATCCTTGAACGCGAAAGGCGTCACTCACAATCATAATGCCGAAGTTATTAGGCGAGCCCCCCGTAGGGTACGGGGTGATGAGGATATTGTCATCGGTGTTCTCTTTGATCTTCTTATACCAAAAAGAGAACGTCCAAGTTTTCTGGTTGCTCGCTGCTCCCGGCGTCCGAGAAAAATACCCCGTTGAGCCGTCGCCGTAGCAGGAATTCAAGATGGTGTAGGAAGACGCACCAGCGGCGGCCATGAGCATGCGCGGGTTCGCTAGCATGGCGAGGGAAAGAACAAGCACACACCGCGACCGCCCAAGGCGGTCGCGGTGTGTTGCTGTGGGCCACGACGAAACGACGCTCCTCGCTCAACCTGCGACGACGAAAAGACCCTTAGAGCCCCCCACGATTCAGCGTGACGTGTGTGCAGTGCGAACATAGCGACAGTATACCAAATACCAGAGTACCGTGGAAAGAGAAGTTCTGTGTATTACCCCACTTCAAGATTTGACCTTAATGAAAAGAAAGTCTAACAACATTAAACTTAATGTTGTGTAACGGCCACAAGATACCAATAACTGTCCTATAGGACAGTTATTGGTATCTCTGCGTAAGATAATAATAACGGGCCGGTAGGACTGTTATTATTATTTGCTGTGCTGGATTTTGCGATTTAAGAAGCTACTGACTGCTTTTGATAATTCCTCCGCCGAGACATTCGTTTCCGTCATGCAGCACCACGGACTGGCCTAAAGCAACGCCCGTCTGCGGCGATTCAAAACGCACGCGCCAGACAGTACTGTTTTTTTCAACACGGCATACCTGAAGAGGCTGGCGATACCTGATTCGCGAACCGTAAACGCGTCCGGTGTCCGGCGCTTCGCGAATCCAATTGACGGACTCAAGCTCGACCGCCTGTATGCCCCCGTCGCGCAGAGGATTTTCCGAAACCGTAAGCGTATTTTTTTGAATATCTTTTTCGATGATGTACTGCGGGGTTTCGTGCGCGGTGCGCGTCGTGATGCGAAATCCGTGCCGACTGCCGATAGTGTAGTATGCGGCTCCTCCATGCGTGCCGATTGTTTTTCCGGAAACCGACAGCACCGCGCCCTCGCGGGAAGGTATGAATCGTTTCAGAAATTGCCGCATATCGAGCTCTCCCATGAAGCAGAGTCCTTGGCTTTCTTTTTTTGCCGCCGTCGGAAGACCGAATTTCGCCGCCCGCTCGCGCACCTGCGGTTTATGAAATCCGCCGACGGGAAATATAACCCGCTTCAAATCCTCCTGCGTCAGCGTCCAGAGAAAATAGCTCTGGTCTTTTTCCGGGTCCGCTCCCGCAAGGAGGGCTTTTTTGTCCGCGACAGACTTTATTTGAGCATAGTGGCCAGTCGCTATAAAATCCGCACCTTCCGCGAGAGCGGCTTTGAGAAACGCGCCGAATTTTATGGAGCGATTGCAGAGCACGTCGGGGTTCGGCGTCTTCCCCGCCCGATAGTCCGCCAGCATTGAATCTATAACATTGCGCTTGTACGCTTCTTCAAAATCAAAGGTGTGGTATGGGATACCGAGTTTTGCCGCAACCTTCATTGCGTCGCGGCGGTCGTCCCGCCACGTGCAGGGCAAAAAATCAGGTTGCCATACCTTAATAAAAACGCCGACCACATCGTATCCATTCTTTTGGAGAAGAGCTGCTGAAACGGAGCTGTCCACTCCCCCAGAGAGCCCGACAAATACTTTTCCTTTCTTTTTTCCGAAAGAAACCATGAGAGACGTTACTGCAAATACTTTTCCTTGTTCGCTTTGTGCTCCTCAAACGTTACCGCGTAGTGAATCGTCCCCGTTTTGTCAGAAAGGTAGTAAAAATAATCTGTGGCAACCGGAGTGACCGCCGCGGCAATCGCATCAAATCCGGGATTGCAGATAGGCGTCGGCGGAAGGCCTTTGTAGAGATATGTGTTGTACGGAGAATCAATTGAAAAATCCTTACCTGAAGGAGATTTCCCTCCATTGATATAGAAAAACGCGGCATCAACCTGAAGCGGCATGCCGATGGCAAGACGTTTCCAAAAAATACCGGCAATAATGCGACGATCGTTCGTATACGGAGCTTCCCGTTCGATAAGAGAGGCCATGGTAATAATTTCCGAAAGAGGTTTTCCGAAAGAAGCTATGTCACCCTGCGCCCCGGCGACTTTATTCTTGAAATTAGATTCAAGTGTGGTAATGACGTTTGCCGCCGTTGCATTGGGAGGGAAAAAATACGTATCCGGAAAAAGGTACCCTTCCTTCTCCGCCGAAAGAAGCTTGAATTGCTCCGCGTCGAATTTCGGCAACTGGAGAGAAAGCAAAGCCTTGATGCGGGCGTTTGTCGAGCCTTCGGGAATAGTGATGCGTTCTTGCCTAAATCCGTATGCTCCGGTAACAACGCGGCGCGCGATGGAGAGCGCGTTCTCCGGTTTCCGCAGAAAATAGTCGCCGGCGGTAACTTGTCTTTCCCCGCCGAGGAGAAGAACCGCCACGGCGAACCAAAACGGCGAACGGATGACCTTTTCTTTTTGAAGCAGTGCCGCCGTTCCGGAGAGCGTCGCGCCGGAGGGAATGGTGATGCTTGAATTGCTTGGAAATCTGGAAGGAGGACGAACGGCCGCGTGATAGAAAATTCCTAAAACAGAAAGGAAGCAAAGAGCTCCCACCGCGAACGCCCGGCGATGTGTTTGAAATTCCGCAAACAGCATACGCGAGTCTTCAACACCCTTTTTTGTAAACGGTATATCCTCCATACATCCTACACCGGAAGATTCGGAGGCGCACCAGCCTTGCGAGACGGAATTCGCTCTAGTGTCGGGCTTTTTACAGTTTCTCCGGGCGGATGGAAAAGCGTCGCCAGTTCTTCCACGTTCAGAACCATGGGCTTCTGCGAATACGGCGCCCAGAAATAAGCGCGCTCCTGGTAGTACTTGAAAAGGCGTTTTCGTTCAAGCGCTTTGCGAATGCCGAAAAGATCCTGCCAGAAATAGTCGAATTTACCCATGCCGCGGGCATTGCGAAGCGTGTTGATATCCAGACCGCTCAAGTGCCGCAGGAGCGGGTGGAGGCCGAATGACGTATTCGCGCCGTTGTAGCGTTCCTTCGGAGCAAAATAAAGCGCGCGGATGCCGACATCAAAAAGAAGCTTCCCCGCTTTCAGCTCTATCGCCTCGACGATGCTTTTGTTCCGCTCGGAAAGCATGCGGAAGTCGGCGATTCTCCCTTCTTCCACCGGAACAGTCAGAAGTATTTTTTGTATTTCTTCGTGGACGGACTCTTCGAAGTCATCTTTTTCGAAGAAAAATCCGCGCCAGTAATTTTTACGATGGGTACGAAGAATGAACTGTATCCACATATGCTCGCCCTCTTTTATGGAACCGAAAAATTCAAGAACATGGGAAATCGGGTCCACCTTATGCTCTTCTTTCGGGTCTTTTTCAAGGCCGAAATCCGCGTATGTCTTAATCGGATATGGGTCGGGTTTTTCGAAACGATACTCATTACCCCAGAAACCCATCGTCTTCGGGTCATACCGAATTCGTTTCGTGTAATCGTCCACTTCGTGAAGCTCTATTTCCGGATACTGGGCGTAGAAACGCGACTCTATCATGTGCTTAATCGAGCTGCGCGTTCTGATGTAGAAATGTATGTCGCCCCCGAAAGAGACAATCTCAAGGGAAAATGTGGCGCGCAATTTGCCGAGCCACCAGCGGTCGATAAACGTCGTCTCGCCGCTCGGGTGATACAAAGAGACGAGAAAAAGCTCCATAGCAAGGGGCGATTTCGTTATCTCCTGTGGAATCCGAATTTCAAGAAGCGTGTATTCCTGAGAGGTGAGAAAAAGCGCCCATACATACTTTATCCACTGGTCCCAAAAAACGTACAGCAATAGTATCGGCAGCCAGACGACAGACAGCCCGAAAAAAACGCGGATTGCGAGAAGAGTTTCAGCGGGTAGAAAACGGAAAGCTTCCCACCACACGAGAAAGAAGAGCGGCGGGTACACGTAGACGGTGTCGATTCCGAAAGAGTCCAGCTGATTTTCAGTTTTTTCAACGAAAGACGACATTACGCTATCATTCTACTGCAGGGAAGAAAAAAACAAAAGCACCGGGTGCATTCCCGAAGCTCTTGTTTCCTACCTTGTTCCCTGCGATTCCTTTACGCAAGAGCGTATTTCCCTTCCTTATTTTTTTTAAACTGTTTTGAATTCTGAAGATTGACGGCGATGGTATTTTCCTTGACGTAACGCTCTTTGAGGACGCGGTCTATGATTTCGTCTTTTGAGAGCGGGCCGTTTTTTTTGATAATGCCGCGGATGACATCGCGCACAACGCCGTTGCTGTACCCCCATTCGGAGAGCGCATAGAGTCCCCGTCCCACAAGCACGAACCGCGGGTCTTTAATAAGCTCGTTGTGGCATGTCGCGACATGGGCGCGGCGCTTGAAAAGTTCGGAAATAAGACTGGCGACTTCGCGGAAGTGCATCGGGGAGCCGTGTCGCTTGATGGCGAGGTACGCGTAGTCGCGGATACCCTTTGCGCGGACATTCGATGACGCTGAAGAACCCCACTCGCCGAGCGGATTCCGTCCCAGTTTTTTTGAAAGAGAGAGCCAGCGTTTGACAATTTCTTCGTCTTTGTATTTTTCGTTGAGATCCTCGACTTCTTTGAGAAACTTGCTCACCATTTCTGCTTCGGGAATAAGTTCATCGTCGCCCAAACTTTCGTAGAGATTGCGGAGCGCGCGGCGAACTTTCTCGGCGATAGCCGGACTCACGTGCCAACGATGTTGGAATTCTTCATCTTCTTTTTCTTTCATAAATGGACTGCCGAGTACGAGCAGGAACCGGATATGATTTTGGATGCTTTGGTCTTTTGAAAACGAGGCGAGAAGGCTTTCTTCCGGAACGACGCCGCCGAGGGTATCGACAATGCCTTCGATTTCCGCAAAAACCGGCTTGAGATGTTTAAACTGTTCGGATTTTCCAAGCGCCGCAAGAGCGTGGTTTTCTATCTGGCGGACCCGCTCGCGGGTAATGCTAAACTTTTGCCCGATTGCCTCAAGGGTCAGAGGCTCCGGATTTTCCCCGAGTCCGTAACGCCCAACGAGCACCGTTCGGGCGCGTTCGGGAAGGGGACTCAAAAGCCTTTTAACGACTTGTTTTACTTTAAAAGTGGTTGTGATGCCAGCCATGTGATTCGTTTCGTACTTGATGGTACCATTGTTTTTAGCATTGGTCAAAGCCTCTGTCAACCCCATGAGATATGTGCTCTGGTGAGAGGCATTTTATGTCTTTTTATTTCTACTCCCTTTTTAACAATTACACAAGAAAAGAATTATCTCACAGGGTCAAAATTATTCCGCCACGAAATTTATGAGACGTCCGGGAACGTGGATAACCCGATGGCTCCCCTCCAGCCATTTTGAAACATCGGGAAGCGCCTTTGCGGCGGTTTCTATATCCTCTTTGGAACTGTCCGGAGACATTTTCAGAGAAGCTCTCGTTTTGCCGTTTACCTGAACCACGATAGTACGCTCTTTTTCTTTGAGCATTTTTTCATCCGCTTTTGGCCACGGCTGTTCATGCACGGAATCATTTCTTTTTAAAATTTCCTTCCACAGCTCCTCCGTCAGGTGGGGCGCGAACGGCGCAAGGAGAGACAGGAACGTTTGGTAAGCCGCGGGAGCAACGAATTCCTCTTTTTCAAGAGCGTTGAGAAGAATCATGAGCTTGCTGATGGCGGTGTTGAATTTCATCCGCTCGATATCCTCGCCGACGCCTTTAATCGTTTCCTGAAGCAGAATGTTCGTTTCCGCTTTCAGTTTGTGCGCCGCGTCGTCGATTTTTGACTGCAAATTCCACGCGCGCTCGAGGAAACGCCGCGAACCGACAAGGTTGTCCGTACTCCAGGCAATCGCCTGGTCAAACGGCCCCATGAACATTTCGTACACGCGGAGCGAGTCCGCGCCGAACCGCTCGATGATTTCATCGGGATTGATGACGTTTCCGCGCGACTTGCTCATCTTTTCGCCGTCTCCCGCCAAAATGACGCCGTGGCTGGTGCGCTTCTTGTACGGTTCGCTCGTCGGAACCGCGCCGATGTCGAAGAGAAATTTGTGCCAAAAACGGGAATACAAAAGATGAAGCACAGTGTGCTCCATACCGCCGTTGTACCAGTCCACAGGAGTCCAGTATTTCAGTTTTTCGGGCGACGCTATGGCCGCCGCATTCTCCGGGTCGGCGTACCGCAGGTAGTACCACGACGAGCCAGCCCAATTCGGCATCACGTCCGTTTCGCGTTTCGCCTTTCCTTTGCACTTCGGACATGTCGTATTGACCCACTTCCCGATATTGGCAAGCGGCGATTCTCCGGTGTCAGTCGGCTCGTATTTTTTTACCTCGGGAAGCTTTACGGGCAATTCGTCTTCGGGAACGGGTACCCAACCGTCTTTCTCGCACCGCACCATCGGAATCGGCTCCCCCCAGTAGCGTTGGCGACTGAAGACCCAGTCGCGAAGTTTAAATGTCGTTTTCGGCGTCCCGCCGACAAATTCCGTGATTTCCCCCTTTGCTTGCTCACTTTGAATCTCATCGAAGTCGCCCGAGTTAATTAAAGTACCTGGACCAACATATACTTTTTTTCCTTTCCGAATAGCTTCGATTGCTTCTTTAATTTTTTTATTTGCATCTTTTAGTGATATATCGCTCGGTTCCTTTACTCCAATAAAAGCTTGAATTGGGTCTATCACACATCTAATTGGTAAGCCAAATTTCTCCGCAAACGCGTAGTCGCGCTCGTCGTGCGCCGGCACCGCCATAATCGCGCCCGTGCCGTAACTAGCGAGGACGTAGTCGGCGATAAAAATAGGAATCTCCTCTTTCGTGGCGGGGTTGATTGCTTTTACTCCTTTCAACTCCACACCCGTCTTCTCTTTTCCTTCCGCTGTCCGTTCTGTTTCTGGTTTATTTTTTGATATTACGATATATCGTAATAGTTCTTCCTTGTTGGAACACTTCTCTGCCAGCTCTGTCACCAATGAGTGTTCCGGCGCAAGCACCATGTACGTCGCCCCAAAGAGCGTGTCAGGGCGAGTGGTAAAAACTTTTATTTTTTTATCATTTTCTGCAATACGGAAATCAATCTCCGCCCCTTCCGAAGGCCCTATCCAGTTTCTCTGCTGTACTTTTGCGCGCTCAATATAATCAACCGTATCAAGGTCGTCGTAGAGGCGCTGTGCATATTTTGTAATCGCGAGCATCCATTGTTCCCTCTCGCGTTTCTCTACCGCCGTGCCGCACCGTTCGCAAACGCCGTCCACCACTTCTTCGTTTGCAAGTCCGATTTTATCCTTCGGACACCAGTTAATGTTTGCTTTTGCTTTGTACGCGAGGCCGTGCTTGTAGAGCTGAAGAAATATCCACTGCGTCCATTTGTAGTACTTTGGGTCGGTGGTATTGATTTCCCGCGACCAATCAAATGAGATGCCGAGCGCTTGTATCTGGCGGCGGAACGTATCGGTATTTTCTTTGGTTACATCCCGCGGATTCTTGCCAGTTTTAATCGCGTAGTTTTCCGTCGGCAAACCGAATGCGTCCCAACCTATGGGGTAGAGCACGTTGAACCCTTCCCGCCTTCGTTTTCGCGCGATGAGGTCAAGTCCGATGTAGGGGCGCGGGTGCCCGACATGGAGACCCGCGCCGGAGGGATACGGAAACTCAATGAGCGGGTAGTATTTAGGTTTTGAGGTATCGACAGACGCGGCAAAGGCATTCTCTTTCTGCCACTTCTTCTGCCATTTTTTCTCTATTTTTTTATGGTCGTATGCGCGCATGAGACAGTAAAACCGCTTTGACCGAGCCACGTGCCTGAATTATTTAGAAACAACTTATCTTTTTATCGGCGGATAGCGCTCCGGGTCTATCGTCCGCTCAAAGCACTGCCGCCCCACACCGTGATTCCAGAGAGCGCCATCCTCCGGAGAGGGATAATAGCCGGCCGGAACGGGAGCAGAGGCGAATTTTCCGATATTCAGACCGGCAAGATTTTCCTTATTGAAATCCGCGCACAGTTCAAAGGAGGATATTCCCGTCTGCCGATACTCGTATGAAACGTTTGTCTGCGGGTCATGCGGTATAACAAAACCGCTGATGGGGTCGAGGAGTTCGGAAAGTTCCGCAGGTAATTTTTCTTTCGTTTGCCAGTAGCTCACTATCTGCCACTGGATGGTTTGAAGGTCGTTCGTTTTTTGCGCGTCAAAACGGGCAAGCCGGGCTTCTCCCGGCGTGCCGATAATGAAAAAACCGGAGGCAACCGCGAGAAACACCAGGATGCCGGAAGCAAAGCCGATGAGCTTTGATTTCTGCCGGTTAGCGTCCCAGTAACCGCGAAGGTCGGCAAGAAAATGAAGGAACCCTGCTCCCGCGACAAGAAATACCACGAGCACTTTGAGTAAAAAACGCGTGGTCAATTCTCCGCCTAGAAATGTGTTGACGAGGGTAATAAGGTCAATGACAATAGTCGCTCCGGCGACAAACAACGTCAGCACGAGCGCCCAGCGGCGAATCCAAATATCTCGTTTCCCCGGTTCTCGCGCGATATCGTTTCGGATAAATCGCAAAAGAATGATGAGAGCGGGAAAAAGCACGAGGAGCGACGCCATGTCGTAGCTCACCGCCCCGGAGTATGGGTCGCTTGCGTACCGAAGCGCATCGGGAAAAACATGGTTGATGTATTCAAACAGAAGATCAATCAGCGAGTAGACGCTCGCGTAGAGCGTCACGACGACGCCAAGCCAGAGGAAGAAATCTTTCGGGGTGACGCGCGATTGTGCCGGTGTGTCCATACGCACTCTATAGTAGCGCAGAAAGTTCCTAAAGAACAAGCTCGCAGCTTTCGGCGTTCCTCTCCCGCCGGGACCTCAAATTTTAAACTCAATCACGTCCCCGTCTTTGACGATATACTCTTTTCCTTCGATGCGCACGAGGCCGCGTTCCCGCGCTTTGGCGTATGAGCCGTTGGCCACAAGGTCTTTGTAGGCAACCACTTCGGCGCGGATGAATCTGTCGCGAAAATCACCGTGAATCGCCGCGCCCGCTTCCGGTGCGCCGCTTCCCCGGCGCACCGTCCATGCGCGGGTTTCGTCTTCTCCCGTCGTGAAAAACGTCATGAGGTCGAGAAGCTCGTAGCCACGGCGGATGAGGATATCAATGCCGTCGTCAATGGCCCCGAGTTCTCTTCGGAATTCCGCGCGGTCTTCTCCTTCAAGTTCCTTAAGTTCATCCTCCACCGCCGCGTCCACCACGACCGACAGCGCTTTTTTTTGTTCAAGAAATTCTTGCAGTTTTTTGTATCGTTCGTCGTTCGCCTCATCGAGATTGTGCCCGCCGGCTTTTTTGTTGAGCACGTAGAGAATCGGTTTCATGGTGAGAAGGTGCAAGCTCTTCACGAACGGAAGCTCTTTTTCCGTATACGCAACCTCTCTTGCAAGCTGTCCCGCCTTGAGCGCCTCGGAGATTTTTACAAGGATCTGTTCCTCCTGAATCGCGTCTTTTTCTCCCCGTTTTGCGTCGCGGCCGATATTTCCGAGACGCTTCGACACGGTTTCCATGTCGGCAAGGATCAGTTCGAGATTGATGGTTTCAACGTCGCGAAGGGGGTCTACGTCTCCGGCGACGTGAATCGTGTTCGGGTCGTCAAAAATACGCACCACCTCGGCAATGGCGTCCACTTCCCTGATGTGCGAAAGGAATTTGTTTCCGAGCCCCTCCCCCTCCGCGGCGCCCTTGACCAGACCGGCAATGTCCACGAACTCGACCGCCGCGGGAATGGTTTTTTTCGATTGGGAAAGTTCGGATAATTTCCACAGACGCTCGTCGGGAACCGCAACGACGCCGACCGACGGGTCAATGGTGCAGAACGGAAAATTCTCGGCCGGAACCGATTTTTTCGTCAGCGCGTTGAACAGAGTTGACTTGCCGACATTCGGCAAACCCACTATCCCGATAGCAAGAGAAGAAGACGCCATGATTTTCTAGCTTAACCATTCTTTTTTATCTATGCCAGACTGTCGAATGATACCTGACATGGTTCTCGGTTTGATAGATTCTTTTCCGTGGAACGGAACGCACACCTGTTTAAAAACTCCATGTACATGGCCAACATAGTAGTAATGACTTCCGTTGGTGTGGTTGAGTCTAAAATTTCTTCCTTTAAGAAAACTCTCAACGCCACTAAATGTCCAGTTAAAAATTCCGCGAGGCATTACACTTGGGCAAAACCGAACATATTTATCTCATAGGGAGATTTAATCGGTTTAGGAGAATTAAGAATTGACCATAACTTTTCGTATTCCGGGTCCGCTTTCTGATTTAATGGATTAAATCTTGCGCCTTTCATTTTCTTTAAAGATACAACGTATCCCCCTACAGCTTGAAGTAGATTAAAATATGCAAGTTTTGGATCATTGCTTGATTCAATAATATTGAACTCTAAAGCAACGGCATACCAAACGCTGCCGTCCCGAAAAACTATATGCCTAAACTTGCCCTTTTGTGGCGTATTCATAGACCCCTATTTTACACTTTAAAAATGAAAAATCAAGAAAGCCATACTTGGGTGCAGAATGTATCGCCGCAAGAATCAAGGGAGAGTTCCCGCTTGAATCGGGCTTTCCGCGGTGATAGGCTTCCCCCATGTTGCAATCCGCGCTCAAAGGAATCCTCCATGCGGCGAACTTCCTCGGCTCTTGTATTGAGAGAGGCGTTGACGTGGCGGCCGATCTCTTTTTCTTTCGCTGGCTCTCCGAGAAGAAAATTCTTTCCGCGGACGAGGCGTCCGCGGAGCAAAAAACCGGAAAAGGTTCCGCCTCTGCCGCGAAAGGTCCCGCCGTTCCGGAAACGCGCTACATCATACCGCCGGAAATTCTTCCGTCAGGCAAATAAGAAGACTACTTCACTATCATCCCTCGCAATGTTTTGACGCTGTAATACAACGTGAAAAAGAAAATGAGCGCGATTCCCTGGCGCACCAGAAAGACAACGCTGATTCCGTGTTCCGCGCCGTTATAACCCTGGAATACCGCTACTTCAAAAAGGGTGAACAGAAAAACGGCGAGTATCATGTCTGCGACATTTACCCAAAATTGCCT
>CAYHWH010000005.1:0-8753 GCA_964360325.1 uncultured Candidatus Saccharibacteria bacterium
CGGCATTTTCCTAGCATACAACTTTTCGCGAATGAGGCCCGGGCGGAATTGGTCTCGGATACTTCTCTCGTTATCTGTCAAGAATTTCCTCGTCCCCGCCCTCGGCATTCTCGCTGCTGCTCGAATATGTCTGCGGCTTTCAATTCCCGATAGTCGCTCCAAACGACAACGGCCCGAATGTATTCACATTCGGGCCGGCCGATTTGGGCGACTATCGGGAATTGAACCCGAATTGAGAGCTCCACAAGCTCCAGTGTTAACCGTTACACCATAGCCGCCATGCAAGGCCCTTTATAGCAGATTTTTCAAAATATGGCCAGAAAAACAGCCCCGCCCGGGCGAAACCATTTGACTATTTGGCAATTTACGTGACATAATAAAAACAGGTTCATTCTAGAAATCAGGAAGGAGGTGGCCCGAGTGAGTACTTGCCAGAACCACGACAACCACTACCTATCGGCTCGGCAGAACGCGCTTCTGTTTTTCATCACGCTCGCGTTGTTTGCGTTCGTGTTGACCATGAGCATCAAGCTTGCGAGCCTCGCGCTCAACGCGGACGCGTGGCATGTCCTGGCGGACAGCAGTGTGTTCATCGCGAACCTGTTCGCAGGTCTTGCGATTCTGGTGCTCCATACGAACGAGGAACGGACGAAGTTCCTTTGCCTCTGCTTCAACACGCTCACGCTCGGCGTCGCGATTATCTGGGTGGTGTTCGAAGCAATCGAACGGCTGGCGGGAGACCTGCCCGTCATTACCGGTCTTGGCGTCGCGGGAGTCGCCGCTATCTGCGCGGCGGTGAACGAGCTACAGCTACGCATTCACCACTCCTCCGATGGAGGGGACGAGGCGGGACACAAAGTAACGTCTCTCCACATTATCCAGGATAGGATGATCAACGCCGGCGTCGTGGTTTCAGGCGTACTTATCTGGCTCACCGGCTGGAACGTGGTGGACCCGCTCGTTTCACTCGCCATCGCCGGACGCCTCGCGTTCCAAACCGCAAAAGTACTGCGGGAAGAAATCGTGGGAAAGAAAATCGCCCGTGCTCCGTGAATTTCCGGAGCGCGGGTGTTTTGTTTGGCGCAGGATATTGAACGAAATTAGAACCTCTTACGTTTTAGGCACATGACGAGTCCATTCGGTAGGAGAAATTGTTATTTGAGTAAAGTGCGAAAAGACATCCATAGGTAACGCCTTAACCCCTAGAACGTTGGGGTTATGAACAAACAACACTTCACTTGGATTGATGTCCTGAAGTAATGCATTTACGACATCTCTGCCAAAATATATTATTCCACTTATTTCTTTAAATTCATCCCTTTCAAAAAGGCCAACGTCGATCGGGGCTGTTTTCTTTGCATTTGATATTGCATGTCGAGTTGTGTGGTATGCAGGCCCTAATGCCCCGTCAGCCGTTAACGGCAAGTTGATTGCGGGATTAATCCCTTTTACCGCCTCTAACACAAGAGCTTCTGGAGATGAAGCCATATGCCCTTCAATATCACCAGCATTTAAAGCTATAACGTAGAAATCATCGCTACCAACCACGCATTTATGGTTCTCGGTATAGTTTTTTACTTTTACTTCTAGTGAATTTGTAATTCGCCTCACTTTTGGATGATTCGCTTCATCAAAAGAACGCGTGCGTGTCACAATTTGACCAGATGTGGCCCCAGCGAGTAAATCTGAGATTGTGTCTACCCTGTTATGTTTGTCCCCTTGCCCCGCATTTACAGCTTCAATAAAAAGATTTTTGCCTCCTAAATTGACCTTGAAGTCAGGGTTAGGACCACCTGCTTTCTGATCCACAAGCTTGAAAGAAGACTCTTTAAGCAGAGAAAACAAATACAGCTCCCATGACCTCTCACTAAATTTTATCTGGAGTTCAGATGGAAAATTTTTATCGGCGAATTGTCGATATGACAACCACGCTCCGTTAAAGAACCCTTTTACATAGGACCAATCGGGTCGCATATGCACATTCAAGTAAACGTTGCTTAGGTTGAGGTACTTAATCCGTAGTGCCGCCAAATCTTCGTTTGTGCTTGCCGGTTCAGGATCTAATGAAAAAAGCTCGGACATACTGAAACTTTATGGGATTTCGGTTAGAACCATGTCTGGGTCACAAATCTTTTCCTGTTGGAAAAGTTCGCGACCCCGCCTCGGCACCGTCGTGCCTGCGGCTCACAAAATGTGTTCCGCACAATTTGTGCCCGGGACAGGACTCGAACCTGCACGCCCTTGCGGGCTTATCCACCTCAAGGATAAATGTCTACCAATTTCAACACCCGGGCAATACTATCTGTAAGTTTACTCCGCGGAAACCGTTTCCGAAACCGCCGGCGCGGGCGCCTCGGCGCTTCCGGTCGAAAGGTTGACCGTGCGCATTTTACGCATTTGTCGCCTGACTTCGCGCGCCACTTTCTCGCGAACGTGGTAAAGCTTCGCCCGGCGAACTTTTGAGCGGCGGATAATTTCGATTTTGTCTATGATGGGAGAGTAGAGCGGGAAAATTTTCTCGACGCCCACCCCGCTCGCGACCCGGCGCACCGTGAATGTCGCCCCCGCGTCGGAGCCGTGCTTGCGCGCAAGCACCATGCCCTCAAACGCCTGGCGGCGGGTGCTCTTGGTCGTCACCTCTTTTTTGTTGGCGCCCTTGCCGGTTTTGAGCTCGACGATGTTCTGCCAGACGCGCACCATGTCCCCCGGCCGGATGCCGAGATTCTTGCGCTCCTCCATATTGACCGGCGATATGATGACTTTTGTTTTCATTTTTCTCGAAACATGCCTTTCCCCGCACTCCGTCCGATTCTGACGAAAACCACTCTACCACGACGCTTGGGCAGGCGCAATCTTTTCCGTTTTTAGGATTTTTTTTCGATGAGCGCGAGCGCGGCGATAAAATCCGCAGGAAGCGGCGCTTCGCACTCCTTCTCCTTCCCACCGGGGAGGCAAAACCGGATCAGGCGCGCGTGAAGCGCGAGGCGGTTGAAATTGAGCAGGCAGGGTTGTTTCGGAGCATAGAGTCTGTCGCAGACAATCGGATGGTGAATCGCCTTAAAATGGACGCGAAGCTGGTGCGTCCTGCCCGTCTTTGGAAACGCTTCGACGTACGAAACGCCGTCTCCCTCTTTGAGGACGCGGTACTCGGTGCGAGCTTCCCGAAGCGTGCCTCGTGCGCCGCGTTGCGCGGACCAAAGACGCGGATTGTTCGCGTTGCGTCCGATGGGACGGTCAATCACGCCGCGCGTCTCCGGCGGCGTTCCGTACACAAACGCATTGTATATTTTTGAAACGGCGTGATTTTGGAACTGCTCTTTCAGGTACAGAAACGCTTCCTGCGTCTTGGCGACTATTATGACGCCGGAAGTTTCCCTGTCGAGACGGTGCACGATGCCCGAACGTTCTATGACGCTTCCGTTCTGGAGGCGCATGTCCTCTCCGACTCCTTTTATTTCCGGACGGGTTTGAAGAACCCAATCCACAAGCGTGTCCTCGGGAGAACGCAAGTCGGTATGGACCAAAAGCCCCGCCGGTTTGTCAAGAACAAGGACGACGGCGTCTTCGTAGAGAACTTCCGCGTCTTTTCTCTTACGTGCCGCGACGGCGTTCTCGTTTTCCATATTCTTCCAGAATCTGCTCAAATTCTTCTTTTGTAAAGGCGGGCCAGTTGGTCGGCGCGAAAAACAATTCGCTGTAGACGGATTGCCACGACAGAAAACCGGAGAGACGCCGTTCCCCGCCGGTCCGAATGATAATGTCCGGATCGGGAATTCCCGCCGTCCAGAGCTTGCTCGCGAATAATTCTTCCGAGAGCGGTTCCACCGGAGGATTCTTGAGAAGTTTTTCAACCGCTTGCAATATTTCGGCGCGACCGCCGTAGGAGAGCGCCATCGTGAGCGTGAGCGCCGAGTTGTGTTTCGTCGACTCTTCCATTTTTCGCGCCTGCTCCGCGATGTCCCTGTCAAACCGATCAAGCTGGCCGATGAAGCGAATGGCGATATTTTCTTTGGTGAGCTCCTCCGTCTCTTTTCCTAAAATCGTCCTGAAGAGCGTCATGAGGTACCCGACCTCTTCCGGAGAGCGGTTCCAATTTTCCGTCGAAAAGGCGTACACGATAAGATGCCGCACTTCTTTTTCCTTGGACCACCGCGCAACCTCTTTCACCTTTTCGTAGCCGAGACGGTGGCCTTCGAGAGTCGGCAGGTTGTGCTCGCGCGCCCACCGGCGATTTCCATCAAGAATAATGCCGATGCACTGCGGTATTTTTTTTTGCGCTTCCGCCATTTAGTAGAGAATGGTAAACCCTTCGTATCGGTTTGTCGAATCACGGAACAGAACAGCTACGTCATCCACGCGGGAAAGCATAGATCCTTTCTTCAGCTCTTTAATAAAATGCTTGAGCGCCCCTTCTTCGCCCTGGGCGATAACGCGCACCGAACCGTCCGGCAGATTTTTCACAAAACCGGAGAGCTCCAGCCCCCATGCTTTCCGCTGTGCGAAGTCGCGGAACAGGACCAACTGCACCCGCCCGGTTACGATGCATTCAATTTCTTTCATGGCATTCATTCCTCTGTGGGCGGTGAGGGATTCGTTTTATTTCGTCTCTCTGTGGGCGGTGCAGGACTCGCACCTGCGACCTTCCCCGTGTAACGGGGTTGCTCAACCAACTGAGCTAACCGCCCACAGAGAGACGAAATGCTGTGTAAACGGAGAAACTGTACCCCGTACAATTTCTCCTCCACCAACTGAGCTAAGCGCGCGGTCAGATGATAGTATCTAAAAACGTGCGCCCTTGTCCAGACTTAAAAAAGTTTTCCCTATTGGCGTGTTTTTTGTTTCAGCAATGCTATCTCCTGTTCACTTCTGCGACTCATCAAATACTTTTTTTGCTCTTGCAACGATTTCGCCGATGTATACATTTGCTTTTACTAAAAAATCAGCGGCTCCCAGTGCGAGCCCTTTGTCAATTTCCTCCTTCTGGCTCAAGTTTGAAAGAATAATAACGGGACATTTCGCGAGCACGGGGTCCTCTTTCAGGCGACGCAACACTTCATATCCGTCAATTCTTGGAAGAGTTATGTCGAGCAAAATGAGATCCGGCAGCATCGCTTTTGCTTTCAGGAGACCCGATTCTCCGTCTGATGCCACCTCATGCACCAATCCTTCTTTCACAAAATTCTGCGAAAGGAGGTCGGCAAGAAACGTATCATCTTCTATTAAAAGAATTTTTTTATTTTTATACCTGTCATCCATACCGCAAGTATATATACCCCGCGCGCGAGAGACAAGGAGCGTGTGCGCTTATTCCCGCCCTATTTCGTATTCTCGGCGAGCGGCAAGACGACGGTAAATGTTGTTCCTTCTCCCTCTTTTGATTGGAAACTGATCGTTCCCCCATGGCCGGTCACGATCGTTTTGCTGATGTACAGTCCGAGACCATTTCCCACATTGATCATTTTTTGCGCATTGTATGCTCTAAAAAATTTTCTGAATATATTATCTTTGTCTTTCTCTGGAATACCTATAACCGTATCGGCTATCGAAACCACGGCTGTAGTGCCTTTCTGTTCGACACGCAGAGTGATGGATTTGCCCGACGGAGTGTATCGAAGAGCGTTATCAATAAGATTTTGAAATGCTGCCGGGAGATAGCCCGTATCGGCGGCAATGACAATAGAAGAGTCGACGGGGCTTGCGATAAACCGTATGTTGTTCTCGGCGGCGCGCACGGCGGCGTCTTCAATGATAGGTTGCAACATTGTTCCTATCGGCGTCGGACGAATAGCGTAGTACATTCCCTCGCCCTCAAGCTTACTTGCATCGAGAATGAGCAGTACGAACTGGATCATTTGCACGGTGATCATATTCAGGGTCTTAAACCGTTCTTTTGTCGCATCCGTCGCATTTCCAAATTCATCCTGCAGTTCATTGAGCGTCCACCTCACTCTGGTGAGCGGTGTCAGTAATTGATGCGATGTCGTCGAAATGAGTTCCGTTTTGAGCATTTTGACCGAACTGGTCAAGACGGCAAGTTTTGCAGCCATGGAGTCCATCTGATTGGCCAACTCCCCCAGTTCATCCCGAGATGCAGAACCGATTTTATAATCGAAATTACCGCGCGTGAACTCCCGCGCTCCCCGAAGCATTTTGGAGACCCTCCTCGCAAGACGCCTGGAAAAATAGACCGCCGAAAGTACGCCGAAAACGATAAGAATGCTGAATGTTGCAATCCACATTTGGCGAAGGGAATTCGTATCCGATTGCAGTTCGAATTCCTCACCGATGTATCGTGCATTGATAAAAGCGGTCAGCCCCTGGGCAAGAGTGAGCATGCCTTGCAGCATTTCGGAATGCCGCACTGGCTCGCTTTCTGTACCACCGGCTTCATGCCTCGCTATGTCGGCCTTCAACTCATCAAGAGACCGCGACAGCGCGGAACTTATTTCGGTGCCCGTTTCCGTCTCCACATGCAACGCGATAAGGTCCAAACCGTTGATGAGCGCGGTGCGCTCGCTAACCCGCTGTGTCCGCAGTACGGCTTCTTGCGTCGACGACGCGGTGGATGCTACGAGAGAAAGGTGGATATTCTTTTCAAAACTCGCTGCAAGTATTAAAATCGGTGTCAGCCGATTCACGATTACCTCCGTCCGATTCTCGATACGCGCCGTCACCAGCAAGATAAAGGCTCCCACGCCAACCGTAACAGCTGCGGTAAGGATAGACCCTACCAGCAGCTGAATGAATAGTCGCGGTCGAAATAGATTCTTCATCACCATGCCCATTCATGGGCACTGCTATCTTACTAATCGAGTCACCGAACTCACCTGTACATCAAGAAGGCCGAGCTCAAATGCTTTCTTCAAGTACAACGCGCTGTTGCGCTCGCTTGTTTCGTCCCAGCGGCTCGGATAGATAGAGGGTATCATTGAACGGAACTGTGCAATTTCCGACTCGGACTCCAATCCTATCGCTTTCAAGGCTTCTTTCTGCTGTATGAAGACCTCGGGATGCGTTTGAATGAACTGAATCGCATCAATAAATGTCGCATTCAGTCCCTTCGCCACTTTCGGATTGGCGTCTATCCAATCATTGTATGCGGCTACCGAGTGGCACGGGGCGTAATCACCCGTCGCTTCCATCCACAAATCGCGAAGGCGCACAATCTCGCGCATGTTGCCGGACGCAAGTTCTTTCGAAACCCGCGGCTCGGCCAACATCACAATAGCGTCAAGCCCGCCCTGATTGAACGCCGTCATGAGAACGTCGGTTTTACCCTCCACCACGCTGAAATCTTTCTTGAAGTCATACCCGCGCGACGCGAGAGTAATCGTCGCGTCAATGAAGAACGATGAGCCGCACGCCGCCACGCCGATTTTCTTCCCCCGAAGATCCTCAAGTGTTTTGTACGGGCTGTCTTGTTTCACGAGAAGCGACGTCACATTCCACCGCATCGGCGCGAACAACCGTATGTCACTGCCGCGCAACTGTGCCAACGCCGCGGGATACGGAGCAAGCATCCCCGCATCCACCTTTCTCTCCTCAATAGCTTTATACGCGTCAAGCGGATCATATTTTTCCACCTGAAGATTAATACCGTGTTTCTTATCTATCTCATACGCTTTGATGATATCCGTAAGAAACCCCTCCGTTTGACCTTTGCTGGATGCGAAACGAACCGTGGCGGGGTTCGCCAGGCGGTCATACGTTTGATAACCCCAATAGGCCATACCGAGAACTGCGATACCAATAACCAACACAAGCGATTTTGAAGAACGAAACCATTTATAAATATCCATATGGGAAAAGTATACCATATAAAAATAACTCCACTTACACCAAGCCTGCCTTCATTCACCTGCCTGCGGGAGCGAACGCAGGCAGGTTCGAGCAGAGTTATATAATTCCACAGAAGAATCAATTCCTTCCGTATCTCATCCGACTATTATCCCCCGGGGAGGAATCGAACCTCCATCAGCGGCTTAGAAGTCCGCAGTTTTATCCATTAAACTACCGGGGGCAAGCGAGAACACTCTAGCAACGCCGCAAGATATGGTCAACGCGACGGGTCGGGAGGAAACGGCACGGACACTCCGCGGGAGAAAGCTTCCAGCCGCGCCTGTTTTGCTTTATATGCGTCAAGAGTTTCCTGGAGCAGCTGCCGATCTACCGAAATCTGCCGTGACGAAGGTTCCGCCAACTTTGCCGAATCCCCTTCCCTCAAAATACTCCAAAAAAAGTATACCCCGAAAAAAAGAAGGGAGAAGAAGAGTCCAGCCGCCAAAAAAAGCACGATATTCCAGTCGCGCTCCGGATAAAAAATGCGCCGTGCGCCATAGGTCCCGCCCATTCTCTTGCGCAGCAGCTGCCGGACAAGCGGGAGGAATTTTTGAAATAGATCGTTCATACCGTTATTTTAGTTTTGCCACCGTCATGATAAACGAAAGCGACCAGACGGGAACGCCCCCTTCCTCCCGCGCCTTTCCAAGGGAAAGATTCTGAAAAGAGATTGGGAACGGGATTGATTCGAGCATGGAGAGCAGCTTGACTATTTTTCCCCAATCTCCCTCGGTTTGCGCATCAAGTTTTATTTCTTCCACATCTCCCGCCGCGGCCGACGGAAGTGGCTGTGTCATCACGGAATTTATTTTAAGCGGCGAAACCCCGGCTCTCCTCGCCAGCGCCTCGACTTGCTCAATGAACTGAACCGCGCTGTTGTCTTGCAAAAAATATCCGTCAATACCGGGAGGTGT
>CAYHWH010000005.1:8763-11914 GCA_964360325.1 uncultured Candidatus Saccharibacteria bacterium
AGGTGTTTCGCCAATGCTCTCAAGCAGAGCCCTCGTCGCTTTAAATGAGGCCTCCTTGGAACGGCTCTCCGCAATGGAAGCCTCCAAAGAAGAGGTGCGCGCTTTTTTCTCTCCTATCGTGTAGGTCATAAAACCAAAAACGGAAAACGTGATAAGCGCCGCAAGTGCCGGAAGAATAAAGAGTCGTGTTGTTGCGCGTAGGTGCATGCGGTTCGTATTACTTTTTATTTGCTTCCTTCACGGTTTCTGCGACGGTTACCGTAATGGTAAACGGGATTGACTGGCTCTGCGCAAAGTTGGAAATGGGAAGGTTGCTTGAGACAAATGCGGGGATTTTCTTGAGTGTTTCCGAAAAAGCAACGAGGGTTTCACGGTCGGACGCAAGGCCTGCAACCGTGATAACCGCCGCACCGGAGGGGTTCCTCGCAAATGCGAAACGATTGAGCGTAATGCCGTTTTTTTTCTGCCCGATGAGAAGAGAGAGAAGCTCCCTCGGAAAAGGCTCACGGAGACGCATGGAGAGCAATGCGAGGTGGTCTTTGGCGTCTTGTAATTTTTTGTCGGCTCCCGTTGCGCTCGCGAGCTCAATTGAATGTGTCAGCACGGCGGCCTGGTCGGAGAGAGCCGCTTCCCTCGCCCGCGAAAGAATAAACGAAGGAAGAAGCGCCGCCGTGCCGGCAAGAAAACAGAGGCTCGCAAAAATAAGCGACACGATTGCGAGCCGGGAAAAATATTCCCGTCGCACCTCCTTTCGTTGTTGTTCCGGTAAAAGATTAATCATGGTACTTCGGTTCAGCTTCCACTTCGAAGCGCGAGGCCGACTGCTGTGGCAAAACGGCGAGACTGGACTGCGTCAAGCGGGGGCACGTACGCATCAAGCGAGAAGGCGTTCGTCCACACGTTTCCGATGGAAACCGGCGCGCTCATGTTTGCCGCAAAATAGTTCGCCAGACCGAGCACGTTCGCATTCCCGCCGCAGAGGTACGCCTGCTCTATTTTTGAATTTCCGCAGTGCTCTTTGAAATGCGTATCCCAGTACAGAATGCGGCGGTTAATTTCATCGGAAAGCGCGGAGGCGGTCGTCATAAGCGCAGTAAACGCCTCTTCGTCTTCTTTCGTCTTACTGAATCCTTTTTCGCGCTTGATGCGTTCCGCGCCCTCGGAGGATACGGAAATTTTTTTTGAAAGAGCCGCGGTCAGCGACCTCCCCGCGATGTCGATCGTTGACGTATAGTGCACCACTCCCTCGGAAACCACCGACACTCCGGTGTGAGTTTCCCCGAGGTCAACCACCATGGATGTTTTCGGGTCTTTCTCCGGAATAACGGCGCGTGCAATCGCCTGCGCCTCCAATTCAAGAGAAAGAAGAAACAGTCCGGCACTCCGGAACGCCGCGAGGTACGGCGCGACGATTTTTTCGGGGAATACCGTCACCACAAAATCGAGATCGCCGCTGCCGCTCCCTTGGTGTATCGGTTCGGCGTCAAAAACGGCTTCCGTCCGCGCAATCGGCACGTGCTCCTCAAGCTGAAAATCAATGGCCGCCCGCGCTTCGCCGGGCGCGACGTTTTTCAGCGCGGTTTGAAACAGGTACCCCCTGCTCTCCGTCAGACACGAGCGCACGAGAGAGAACCCGGTTTCATTTTTCAATGTTTTGAGCTCGCGGACAAGCTCGTCCTGCTTCACGAGCTCCCCCGCGATAATGACGCCCTCGGGAAGCGGGCGTTCGCCGAAGAGGCCCAGCTCGCGGACCCCGTCCTTCTGGCGAAATTCGATGAACTTGATGGCGTGGTCGGAAATGTCGACGCCGACCGCCTCCATGGTTAAAAAAGGCGGTGGAGGAAAATTAAGAGACCAGAGATTTTGTGTGTTCATGACGGAAGAGAGCGTACCTGTTCAGTATACCCCCGCGCTAACTTTGGTAAAAGTTAGCGCGGGGGTATACCCGCAACATTTTCATCGCGAAGTTTTGCCAAAGAAATTTTTTATTTTGCGCCGCTTCCCGGCGGAACGGCTCGGTCGGGGTGCATGAGCGCGAAGACTCCCTCGGGCATTCCGACCGCGAGAATCATTCCGTTGCTCTCGTATCCGCGAATCGTGCGCGGCTCGAGGTTCGTGACAAAAGGACACTGCTTCCCCAGAAGTACCGACGGGTCGGGGAAATGTTCGGCGATGCCGGAGACAATCTGCCGCGGCGTCTCCTCGCCGAAATCAACCGAGAGGCGGATGAGGCGGTCCGCCTCCGGAATTTTCTCCGCGCTTTGTATTGTGCCGATTCGTATCTCCGCTTTTTTGAAATCATCTATGGATATCATGATGTTTTTACGCGTTTATCTAAATACCTTTGTAAAATGAGCGCCGCGGCGGCGGCATCTTCGTGTTCTGAAGCGGTGTGCCGTCGCGCCTCGTCCGATGTCAAAAACTCTTTCTCAAGGTGAATATTCGTTCCGCCGGAACGCTTCAGAGCCTCAATAAATGAATTGATGCGCTTCATGAGCGGGTTTTCCCCACCCCTAAGCGAAAGCGGTTCGCCAACGACAATGTCGTCCGCTCCCCGCTCTCGCGCGAGCGCGACGATCGCACCGACAGCTTTTTTGTCATTCGGCAGAGTTATTTCTGGAAACGCGAGCGTGCCGCCCTCGTCGGAGAGAGCGATGCCGATGCGCTTGCTTCCGTAATCAATACCTATGTGCCGCATGGGAGACAGTATACCCTCATGCCGTTTTTTGCTACAATGGAGGCGATGAGATACATGGTGCAAAATTATGGCACGTGGGGCCCGCATGCTGGATTCGGTTGGGATAGCGGCCTCCCGTTTCTTTCATTCGCATTTTTTCTTCCGCTTCTTTTCGTGTTCATTCTCTGGAGCGTCGGGATAAAAGGATACGCGCTGTGGACTGCGGCGAAGCGCGGAGAAAAGTGGTGGTTCATCGCGCTCCTCGTCATCAACACGGTTGGACTTCTTGAACTGTTCTACCTCATCTTTATCACGAAGAAACATTTCTGGAAGACGGCTCCTGCGACTCCGGAGAAAAAATCATAGTTTGCGCGTTTCGCTCTACGCGTTACACTCGAGCCCATGGAGGGGTGGCAGAGTGGTCTATCGCACCGCACTTGAAATGCGGCGTGCTGAAAGGCACCGTGAGTTCGA
>CAYHWH010000006.1:0-4755 GCA_964360325.1 uncultured Candidatus Saccharibacteria bacterium
AGAGGCGGACCTCTCCACGAAAGAAATAAAATACCTTTACCGGAACCGGGGAGAATACTGGTTTTGCGAAATGAAGGACCCGTCGAAACGCTTTTCGCTCACGAAAGAGCAGGTCGGGGAACAGGGCCAGTTTATGAAGCAGAACTCCATCGCCGAGGCGCTCATTTTTGAAGAAAAACTTATCGGGCTGCGGATTCCCATCAAGGTAGAGCTTAGGGTTACCGAAGCGGCGCCCGCCGTCAAAGGAAACACCGTCCAGGGCGGCGTGAAGCAGGTGACGCTTGAAACCGGCGCGGAGCTCAACGTCCCCATGTTCGTCAACGAGGGCGACATCCTCCGCATCAACACCGAAACCGGAGAGTACGTGGAGCGGGTGGAGAAGAAATAGGCCCGCTCAACATTGCATTGCGAGAACACACATAAGTCCCGCTAACGCAGGGCTTATGTGTGAGCGAGAATAGTCCGAGCGTTCCTTATCGGGACACGAACGGCAAAAGGCCCATGAAACGGGCGCGTTTGATGGCTTCGGCGAGAAGGCGCTGGTGCTTTCCCGAGAGATTCGTCCGCTTTGCCGACATCATGCGCGCGTGCGGCGTCAGGAAACGCTTCAGAAGCTCAACGTCTTTATAGTCGATGTACTGGAGATTATTGATCGAAAAAAAATCTTTTTGTTCTTTCTTCATATCTTAGATTTTGTTATGGACAAAAATTTGGGCGGGTTAGAAAAATGTAGTCGTGAAACTCCTTATGTTTCTAAAACGGAATATCGTCCGGGTTAATTTCTTCCTCCGGGTATTCAATCGCTCCGCCCTCTTTCTCCGCCGCGGGCGCGCTTGCCGTATTCGCCTTTCCGCCGCCTGCTCCGGAACCGCCGGTGCGCGGGCCGAACTGCACCCGCTCCGCGACAATTTCCGTGCGGTACTTCTTCTCGCCGCTTGTCTTGTCGTCCCAGCTGCGCGTCTGTATGCGTCCCTCGATAAAAACTCCGCTTCCCTTTTTGAGGTACTGCGCGACGAGCTCCGCCTGGCGTCCGAACACGACGATGTTGTGGAAATCGACACTCTCCTGCTTCTGGCCGTCTTTCTTCCAAACGCGGTTCGTAGCAACGGAAAAACTCGCAACCTGCATCCCCGACGGGAGCGATTTCAGCTCCGGGTCGCGGGTTAAATTGCCGTAGATAAATGCTTTGTTGATGTACATATCGTTTACTGTACCACAAGTCCTTCAATGGTTTTGTCGAGCTCTTCGTCGGAAACGGGAACGGCGGATTTTTCCGCTTCACGCGGAGCCGAAATCTCTTTTTTCTTGAGAGCCTCATTCTCTTCCCTCTCCGTCGTAAGAAGCCTCTTCGGAATCAGCGTATTTTCGCGCACAGTCTTGATGAGTATGAAACGCACGAGCTTTTTTTCGCTCCGCAGTTCCGTGTCGAGCTTCGCGACATCCGCGGGAGCCATTTCAAATTTCACCCAGCCGAAGTATGCGCGCTCAAATTTTTCCTGTTTTCCTCCTGTGGAACGAAACATCGGGTAGCTTAACACAACTTGGCGCGGGAATTCATCCGCGACAAAAATACCCCCAAGGGCTTCAACGCGTCCGCGGAGTGCGGAGACTTCAACGGGTAATTCCGCCTCGGTGAAAGACGGAAGAAAATGATACCCCAGTTCGTATACGCGAGCATCCGTTTCCGCTTCGTGCGCTGTCTGTGTTGCTGTGTTTGCCATTTTTGAAATAGTCCGGCAAAGCCGGAGTGACTCAAACGTACCATAGTCGGTTCCCCCGCGCAACTGCAGCTTTTCAGAGAGAAAAGACCTTCCGGGCGTTCGCCGCGAGAGCCTGCCGAACGTCCTCAAAAGGAAGACTCTTCAGGAGGGCGATACGCCGGACAACCTCGGCGACATGCACTGGCTCATTGCGCTTCCCGCGGTGCGGAATCGGGGTAACGTACGGAGCGTCGGTTTCGGAAAGAATCATGGAGAGCGGCGTATTGCGCACCACGTCGTCATATTGACCGGCAAACGTGATAACGCCCGTAAACGAAATCGTGAACCCGAGGTCAAGAAAAAGTTTCGCCTCTTCCCATGTTCCCGCAAAGAAATGCGCATTGCCGCGAACCTTTGCGTGGCTTTTCAAAATATCGTACGCATCTCGGTAGGCATTGCGTATGTGGAGCATCAGCGGTTTCTCAACCGTATTGGCGAGCTCTATCTGCTCCACGAATACTTCTTTTTGTTTTTCTGCACTCTCTTTGGAGAGCCTATAGTAATCGAGCCCGCACTCCCCTATCGCGACCACTTTCGGATGCCACGCAAGTTTTTCATATGATGAAAAATCAAACGTTTCTCCGCGCGACGTGAATGCTTCCCCTCCCCCGCCAAACTCTTTTGCGTCGTGGTATGACTTGTCGGTATGGATAGGGTGAAGCCCTACCGTCGCAAAGACCCCCTCCGGGTACTTCTCCGCGAGCTTAATGGCGTTCTCCGACGTATCGCGCTGAGTGCCGACGTTTATCATCCACGTACCGCTCTCAAGCGTGCGTTTGATGACCGCGTCGCGGTCATCGTCGTACGCGGTAAATTGCACATGGGAATGTATGTCAATGAATTTCGGTTCCATTACTCTTTACGCGGGAATAATGTCTCGGGTTTTTTGTTTTCTAAAATTGCTTTCTCTATCTTGTCGCTTGTTTGCGGCATACAAGGCCGCAGGAGAAGAGAAATCGAATACAAACCCGCCACAAGCTCTTTAAGTAGCGCCTTTCCCCGCTCCGGGTCATTCTTAACAACCTTAAACGGCTCGGTTTCCGTGATGCGCTTATCAAGCCCCTGCACGAGCGTCCAGACATTGTCCAAGAACCGGTCAAATCGGTAGGTTCCCGTCAATTCGTCGTACGCGCCCGACGGAAGTTCCCGTTTCTGCATCGGCTCGGTCAGATATTTCTCCGAGAGCGTGAGGATGCGCGCCGTCAAATTTCCAAGCCCGTTGGCAAGTTCACCGCTATAGACGACTTTGAATTTCTCAAGCGTGAAATCGCTGTCCTCAAAGGGGTGGACGTGCCGTAGGAGATAGTATCGGAGGGCGTCCGTGCCGTACTCGTTCACGACGGAGAACGGGTCTATGACGTTGCCGAGGCTCTTGCTCATCTTCTGTCCTCCACTTGTGATAAAGCCGTGAATAATAATCTGTTTTGATGGCGATAAGCCGGCCGATTTGAGCATTGCCTGCCACATCGCGGCTTGCTGGCGAATCTGGTCCTTCCCCGCAAACTGCGTCACCGGCCACCATTTTTTGAACGACGCCTCGTTGTCCGGCCAGCCGATTGCGGAGACATAATTGACGAGCGCGTCAAACCACACATACATCACCTGCGCCTCATCGCCCGGCACCGGCACGCCCCAGGGCATTTTTTCTTTTAGGCGGGAGATGCTGAAGTCTTCAAGCCCGCGCTCGACAAACCTTTTTATTTCGTTGAAACGGAAATCCGGAAGGACGAGGTCGGGACGCTTCGCGTAGAGGTCAAGCAAAAACGGAGCATACTTTGAGAACCGAAAAAAGTAATTTTCCTCTTCGATCAATTCCAGTTCGAGGTTGGGGTGGAAGGGACAGCGGCCGCCCTCGAGCTCCGAGTCTGTTTTCTCCAACTCACAGCCGACGCAGTAGCGTATCTTGTATGATTTTTTATAAATGTCGCCGCTTTTCTCGCAGCGCTTCCAAAATTCCTGGGCGGCTTTTTTATGATGCGCGTCCGTCGTACGGATAAAATTATCGTAGCTGAGGTTGAGGAAAATCTTCAAACGGTCGAATTTTGCCGCGTACTCATCGACGTACGCCTGCGGCATCTTTCCCGACTCAAGCGCCTTCCGGTAAATTTTCACTCCATGCTCGTCCGTTCCCGTGTTAAAAAAAACGTCGTCTCCCTTGAGACGGCGGTACCGCGCGACAACATCCGCCTGAACGATTTCAAGCGCAAAACCGATGTGCGGGTCGGCGTTCACATACGGAATCGTTGTCGTCAGGTAAAACGTTCGTGGCATGGCGGGTAGGGGCGCGCCTACGCGGCGGCGACGGCCCGTTTTTCTTTCTCTCTGTCGGAAACGTATTCCTGAATAACGGCCGCGATCGGCGCCGAAAGAATAATGCCTAAAAATCCGGCCAGCTGCGCTCCCACCAAAAGCGCGAGGATGACAAACAGCGGCGGCACGCCGACCACCTTTGTCACCACCAGCGGATAAATGAGGTGGCTTTCAAATTGCTGGATAACCAGGTAGAGGCCGACGATAAGAAGCGCGAGCGTTACTCCCCCGTCGGCAAACGCGATGGTGACGCCGGGCACTGCGGCAAGAATCGGACCGAAGACCGGAATGAGTTCAAACACACCCGCGGTAATGGCAAGAAGCAGAGAATATTTCACTCCGAAAATCGTCAGACCGAGGTATACCAATACGCCCACAATGACGCCGAGGAGAAGCTGTCCCTGCATCCACCGTCCGATTTTCACCTGGGAGCGTCGCCAAAGATTGATGATGTAGCGCTCGTGTTTCACCGGCGTTATGATGCGCAAAAAGTCGTCAACGCCGGTATCGAGTACCGCAAAATAAAATGAAAATACGATGACGAGCACAAACGATACGATACCGCCGAATATGCCGCTCACCGCCGTTATCAGCCCCCCCGAAACATTCGAGAGCGATTCGCGCAGACCGGAAATACTGTTAATAATGGAAAGGTTGTTCGCCATCGTCTCTCCCCCGCCCGCCG
>CAYHWH010000006.1:4765-11797 GCA_964360325.1 uncultured Candidatus Saccharibacteria bacterium
CAAAAGAGATACCCCGCTTTTAAACGGGCCTTAGAAAATACCCGTAAAGTTGAACGTCTGTATCGTGTTCGGAAGCGACGTGAGAAGATTTGCCGCTTCATCAAGCACCGGCGGCACGAAAAAGAAGAAAATACTGAAGAGAACGCCGAGGACGATGAGGTAGACGAGGAGAACGCCGAGGACGCGCGGAATTTTATACTTCATGAACCACGCGACCGCCGGCTCAATGGCGGAGGCGATGACGACCGCGGTCAGAACGACAAGCACGAGGTCGCGCAGAAAGAAGAGAAACCACACAAGAAGCACGAGGAGAATTGCCTGAACAATCGTTTTCGGCCCGACGTTGATAGTGAGATTCTGCCCGCTCATGTCCCCATCATACCCCGAGACAAAAAGAATTCAAGCTTGGCGAACACACCATCTTTACGCATTTTTGAGCGATATTTTTTCCGAGAGAAACGCGGCAAGTTCTGAGGCGGCGATGCGTTCTTGTTCCCCGCTGTCGCGGTCGCGCACCGTTACCGAATCATTCTCGAGCGTATCGAAATCAACGGTAATGCAGTACGGCGTCCCGATTTCATCCTGCCGGCGATAGCGCTTCCCGATGTTCCCGTTGTCGTCCCACATAACCTGCGGGATTTTCTCCTTGAGTTGCCGATATACCGAGCGCGCCTTTTCAACCAGTTCCGGCTTGTTCTTGAGAAGCGGAAATACCGCGGCTTTTATGGGAGCAAGGTGCGAGGGAAATTTCAAGAACGCTCTCGGCTCTCCTCCAAGCACGTCCTCCGTGTACGCTTTTGCAAGCACGGCGAGCACGTGGCGTCCGAGTCCAAACGTCGGCTCAAGCGCGTGCGGTACAAACTTTTCGTTCGTGACGGGGTCCAGGTAGCGCAAATCTTCGCCGCTGTGCGCTATGTGGTTCTTCAGGTCGAAGTCGGTCCTGTACGCGAGCCCGCCTATTTCGTCGAACTTGTGCGGATACCGAAAATGAAAATCCACCGTCCGCTTGGAGTAGTGCGCGCGCTCGCCGTCGGGGATTTCAATCTCTCTGATATCTTCCTGTGAAAAACCCAGCAACCCGAACCACGCGTGCATTTGTTTTTTCCAATACTCAAATTTTTCTTCCCATTCTTTTTCGGCGAGGAAATACTCAAACTCCATTATCTCAAGCTCTCTGACCCTGAAGATAAAATCTCGTGGTGCTATCTCGTTGCGAAACGCTTTCCCTATTTGGGCAATGCCAAATGGCAGGCGGGGATGAAAAGAGTCGATGATGTTTTTGAAATTAACAAACATCCCCTGCGCCGGCTCCGGACGCAGGTACACGGCGACATCTCCGCCCTCGGTCGAGCCAACCGATGTTTTAAACATCATATTAAATTGGCGCTCCCCGCCGAGCTTGCCCTCGCACACCGGACATTTTTTCTTGTCCTCCAGATGGTCTTCCCTGAAACGACGTTGGCATTTTTCACATTCCACGAGCGGATCCGAAAAACCGCTCGCGTGGCCGCTCGCTTCCCACACCTTCGGATTCATCAAAATCGCCGAATCAAGTCCGTACATGTCATCGCGCGCATCTACGAAAAATTTCCACCACAAATTCTCTATATTCTTTTTAAGCGCAATGCCTAAGGGGCCATAGTCCCAAGTGCCGGCAAGACCGCCATAAATTTCAGAACCCTGAAACACGAAGCCGCGCCGCTTTGCGAGCGATATTATTTTCTCCATTAGATCCAATGATGTGTTTATGTCGGACATATATCGATTATTGAACCACAACTCCTTCGCCGCCTTTATACAACGGGTCTGTCGTCGTATCTATGGTGGTCGCGTTTGCGCCGCTTAATACTTGCGTGCCCGTAAATTGGTCGTCGCCCGTTACCGAGGGAGCATTCAGAAGAATGGGCGTCGTTCCAACCTGGCTCACCGAGGGAAGAAACGCGACTTGAAACGCCGCTTCTTTCGGCGGAAGCGAGAAACCGGCACCCGCGGGAACAGACCCGACATCCCAGGTAATTGTGCCGCCGATGGGATTTGCCGTCACGGGCGCTCCGCCGGCGGCTCCAATGAAACGAACGTACGGCGGCAAGGTCGCGGAGACGCGGGCGCGCGAAACAGCATTTGAAGAATTGGAGAGAGACCAGAGAATAGTGTACGTGGTCTCCTTGTTCGCCTTCGGCGGGAGAGACCCGCTATTTTGAAACGGACCGATTGAGTACACGGCGGCGCTCCGCAGAATCAAATCGGAGGCGAAGACCGCTTTTTTCTCGACAACGGAAGTTATTTCTTCCGGCACATTATTTTCCCCCCGACGATTTGCGCTTACCGTCACCGACACAGTAACTGAGGGATTGCGCAAGGACGCGCCGCCGGAGCCAAGCGGGAAAGGTGCGAAAGAAAATTGAAGAGTCCCCGATGCGCCAGGATCAAGAGAAGCAAACTGCGGAAGCGCTTGCTTGTCCCAAATAATCGTATTGTCCGCCGAGCGATAGAAACCGTTCGGCACCGCTACGGAAGCCGGGTTTAAGCCGACCCCGGAGAGTTTCGCCTGAATCACAAGATTCGACAGCGTGTTCGGAAGATTGTTCACCCACACCACGTCGGCGCGCACCGTAGCGCCGCCGGGCATGACAACCTGTTTCGTCGTCTCGCCATTGAGCGCCAGGTCTATCCCCACGAACGGTTTCTGCACCAGAATCCGGTGCGATGCAGTGACAAACGTGGCGTTAATAGTGTGCGCATCCGAAGCGCTCTTTGAACCGACAGAAAATTTGAATACGCGTTCCTCATTGTCTTCGCCGGCGAGCGTCCCCGAGATGCGTATCGTCCGCTTTCCCCCGGGAGGCAGATCGCCGATATTCCAAACAGTATTATTGTACATCGGCTGCACATCGGCCCCTGTAAAAGAAAAACCGAAGGGATAGTCGGCGCGCAAAAGAAGATTTTGAATCGGCGACGTTGAATTAGAAGCAATGGTAACCGCAAGTTGGATTGCTTGATTGGAAGACGTTTCGTCTATCGCATCTATAGAAACAGAGAGCGGCGCGGACCCGATAGTGACGGTAATGCTTTTTTCTTTATAAAAAATAGCGTTTGAGCCGGGTACCCGATACTCGACGGTAAATTTTATGGTTTTTTGTTCCATTTCCTGCCCGAAGAGAACCGCCTCCACGGTTTTTGTCACCACCGTACCGGGAGGAAGGCCGCCGAGAGACTTCCTGTCCCGTGGCAAGTCTATATTCAGATTTGTGACGCTCTTCGTCCCCTCAGGGTACTCCACCAGGAGGTCCGGGAGCTGAAGCGGAATCGTGTTTTGATTTTCAACGGTGACGACGAGCGAAAGAGGTTTCCCCGCATCAACGGTTGCCGGCCCTTCAACGCCAATGGCGATGCGGTCCGACGAGACCACATTGGTTCCGCCGACCAAAAAATAGAACGCGAATCCTACCGCAATAATAAAAAAGGCGACGGACCCGACGAAGGCGAACTTTAAAAGCGGCAGGGTTTTCTTTTGCACGGGCTCGTAGTTCTGATCGGCTTCTTTTTCCCAGTTATTTTCCGGCTCTTCCCCGTCAGCCTCAGACATATCGTGCCGCCTCACACCAAGGAGTCCGGACGCACGAGAGTAGAGACGCCTTTTTAATTCTTAAATTTCACTTCCGTCGAGAAGCATCTCTGAAAGTATACCCCGCGGCACTTCCGTTTACAAAAGCGCCGTGGGGTACAGCGAATTTTTACAAATGCGTCTCCCGTAGAGAACGATTGATGGTAACAACCGCTTTCGTGCGAATCGGGTCAATGGCGGCAATGACCTCGCGTGAAAGAGGAGAGGACAGGAATGAATTGAATTCCTCCCCGCCGAGGTAGCCGAGGCGGTGAAGAATCTGCAGGACGAGAACACATTCAAAATTTTGCAATTGTCCGTTTTCAAACTTTTCCGCGGCAAGAAACCTCATACCTTCCTCCACAACAAAGAAGAGCTCCTCATTCTTTTCCTCTCCCTGCACGAGACGAGCCAAAAGGCGCGCAATGCGCGCGGCGAGGTACAGACGGCTCGTGTCCTCCTTGCACGCTCCGGAGAGTGAAAGACCCGGGGAAGCGCCCGTGAGACGCCAAAGTTCCCTGCCGCGCACAAGCCCGACCTCCGCAAACGAAAGAGGTTGGAGGCCGTAGCGCAATTTGGAACGCCCCTCGCGAATACTTTTTCCAAGACAGCGAACGAGTCCGAGTTCGCGCGTAAAGAGGTCGAGAAACCTGTTTGCTTCCCCCGCCGGCGTACTGTGGAGAACGAAGGCGGCGGTTGTGTAGAGGTGGTGCGCCATGGCATCAACGTACAAGCTCAAGCGTAACTATTCCCGCGTCAAAGACAATCTGCTCTCCCTTGGCCTCCCCGAAGGAAATGCCGGAAAGGAGCGTCGCTTTCGCGAGCGCGTCGCTTTGTTTTGTAATAAATACAGCCACATCTCCATCGGCTGAAACGAGAAGGTTTGCTTTCTCTTTCGGCGACAATCCGGCATCTTTGCGCAAACCTTGCACCGCGCGGACAAGCTCGCGGAACATCCCTTCCTCTTGAAGCTCCTTGGTAATGCTCGTATCAAGCCATAGGGCCTCGGTAAGCATTTCATTAAACGAAATTTCTTTCACATTCACCTCATCGCGAATTAAAGAGAGAAGCTGTTCCTTCCCTTCCAATGTTCTATCACGAAGACACATACGGGCAAGCGGCTGGCGCACTTTGATGCCGGCACGCGTACGGGCTTCGAGCGCGCGCGATGCAACGGAGCGCGTGAGATTCATCTCCTCCACGAGCTTCGTATCAATGTTGCGCGGAGACGGCCAAAGCTCAAGGTGAACGCTCTCCACACCTTCGCTTCCGCGCACAGCTCCGTACAGATATTCGGCAAAAAACGGCGTGACGGGAGCCATCACTTTCGAGAGATCCAGAAGAACGAGGCGGAGCGTTGTGAGAACGTTTTCAAAATCTGCGCGGTCGTCCCCTTTGAAACGCTCGCGCGAACGGCGCAGGTACCACGTCGAGAGGTCGTCGATAAAAATGCCGATGGGCCGAGTCGCTTTGTCGAGTTCGTAGTGTTCAAAACCTTCCGTTGTTTCCCCAATCAATTCTCCAAGACGGGAGAGAATCCATCTGTCGAGAATGTTCGCGCTCCCCGATTTGCGAACGGCATTTTCCCCTGTTTTGTACAGCTCATAGAATGAGAGAACATTCGAGAGCCTCCCGATGTTTTTGCGCATTATTTCAGCAACACTCTGCGCAGAAAAATTTAAGTTCTCACCACGAATAAGCTGCGAGGAAAGGAGATAGTAGCGGAGAGAATCGGCACCATATAATCCAACGAGTCCCATCGGGTCAGGGTAGTTCTTGAGACTCTTACTCATTTTTTTGCCATCTTCAGCAAGGATAAGTCCGTTGGTAATGACATTTCTGTACGGGCTCTTTCCGAAAAGAGCGACGCCGAGCACGAGAAGCGAGTAGAACCACCCCCGTGTCTGATCCATGCTTTCAGCAATAAAGTCTGCCGGATACCCTTTCACTTTTCTGAACCACCCCGGCTTCGGGTCAAATTCCTGCCGCTTGAAGGGATAGTGATTTGAGGCAAAAGGCATTGAGCCGGATTCAAACCAGCAGTCGAACACGTCCGGTACGCGCAGAAGCGTTTCTCCGTCCTTATCCACCAGCTCCACCTCATCGATATAGGGTCGGTGCAAATCAATCTCATACTCATGGTTGTGCGGAAGCGGCGTAAAATGAATCTCCCGCAATTCGCCGGTGTCCACGTACTCTTCGGCCCCCCTCTCTTCGATGGCCTCCTTCCGATTCCAGCCGTGAGCTGCGGCGATGAGAAGAAACACCGACACCTCGTGCGTAACGATGACAATATTTTTTCCTCGATACTTCGACTCGAATTCGTAGAGCGCCTCCCCTACCCGCTTTTTTATCTCCGCGTACGACTCGCCGCCCCTAGGCGCTTTCTCGAAACGAATCATCGTATGCGGAAACGCTTCTTCAAAGCCCGCGATCGGGCGTCCATCCCATTCTCCCGTGTTCCATTCGCCCAAACGAGAATCAACAATCATCTTTTCTCGCGGAAACCCAATCGCATCGGCAACAATGTTCGCCGTCTCACGCGTACGAATAAACGGCGACAGAAAAATATAATCAATTCTCACGCCCTTCAGAGCCTCCGCCCCTTTTTTCGCCTGCGATTTTCCGAGCTCCGTCAGGCGGTGCCCGTTCTCCGCAAAAGCACTCAGCACGTTGAGGACATTGTGCTCCGCCTGCCCGTGGCGCATCACGAAGTACCGGTTCCCTGAAGTTTTTACGCGCGTCTTCAGCTCCTCAATGGAGCCGATAGCGACAATCTTTTTTGATTTATTATTGCGCCAAACGGGAATCGGCGCGCCCCAAAAACGGCTGCGTGAAATCGCCCAGTCGCGCGCTCCCTCAAGCCATTTGCCGAAGCGTCCGTCGCGGATATCCGACGGCACCCAATGGATTTTTTTGTTTTCGGCAACCAGCTTGTCCCGAAACGCGGTTACCTTCACGAACCACGACGAGGCGGCGTAATTAAGGAGCGGGGTATCGCAGCGCCAGCAGTGCGGGTAGCTGTGGGTGATTTTTTCTTTTTTAAAGAGAAGCCCCCGGTGCGCGAGATTCTTGATAATCTCGATGTCGGCGGTCTGGTGATTCTCTTTCGGTTTCACCTGCATCCCCGCGAAATCCTTCACCTCCCTCGTAACGGCTCCATCAACTCCCACGTGATGCACAAGCGGTATGCCGTACTCCTTCGCAAGTTCCATGTCTTCTTCGCCGAATGCGGGAGCGAGGTGCACAATACCCGTTCCTTCTTCCGTGGACACATAGTCGGCATGGTACACCTTCCACGCATGTTCTTTTCCTTTCAGATCCGCGTCGAGATAGTAGGCAAACGGCGGCGTGTATCGTTTTCCGATAAGTTCTGTCCCGGGCACCTCACGGATAAGTTACCCAGCGCCCTCGAGCACGCCGCCGCG
>CAYHWH010000007.1:0-11660 GCA_964360325.1 uncultured Candidatus Saccharibacteria bacterium
CTCTGAAGAAGACAGGGGGCAGTTCGACGCCATGAGAGAAGTGGAAAAAATAATTTATGCGCGCAACACTCTCAGAGTATCGTCAGGCTCCGCGGAAAGTGCGACTCGTCGCGGACAGTATTCGCGGCAAGGGAGTGAAGGATGCGCTCGCCGCTCTTTCTCATTTGGATAAGCGCGCGGCGGCTCCGTTGCGAAGACTTCTTGAGTCTGCCGTTGCCAATGCAAAACAGACCGGCATTGCCGCGGACGGTCTTATGATACGAGAGATTCATGTAAACGGCGGCACGGTGCTAAAGCGTTCCCGTCCCCGCGCGCGCGGCAGAGCTTTTCCCATCAAGAAACGCACCAGCAACGTGACACTCGTTCTTGCGCAAGGATTTTCCCCGAAGGTGAAGAAAGCCGCGCGCAAAGCGAAAAAGACAGAAACAGTAGCGTCCGCCGGAAGCGGAAAATAAATATTATATGTCACACTCCGTACATCCATACGCGCACCGCCTCGGCATCCTTCGTGATTGGAAATCGCGTTGGTTCGCGCCGCGCGGAAAATACCAGGAGTTTTTGAAAGCGGATATTCTTCTCCGTGAGCATCTTGAGAAGCGCCTGCGTGGCATGTACATAAGCTCGATTGAAATGGAGCGCGGCGCGGGAACTCTGCGGCTCATCATCAAAACCTCGCGGCCCGGACTCATCATCGGCCGTTCGGGAGAGGGAGCGGTTCGTTTGAAAAACGACGTACTTGCATTTTTGCGAAAACTGAAACTCTCCGCGATGCCGGAATTGAAAATGGATATTGAAGAGGTGCGTTCTCCGGAGAGCAACGCCGCGATTGTCGCCGCGATGGTCGTTGAAAGCCTTGAAAAACGGCTTCCGTTTCGCCGCGTGCTGAAGCAGACGGTTGAAAAGGTCATGGCGAACCGCGACGTAGAGGGCGTGCGGGTCGCGCTTGCAGGAAGACTCGGCGGCGCGGACATGTCCCGTGACGAAGAGCTTAAGAAGGGGCGCATTCCGCTCCAAACCTTTCGCGCGGACATTGATTTTGCGCGCGACAAAGCCCACCTGCCGTACGGAGACCTTGGCGTAAAGGTTTGGATATACCGCGGAGAAGTCTTTTCGGAAAATCAGAAGGCGAAAAAAGCATAATCTTACACCATGTTATTTCCTAAAAAAGTAAAATTCAGAAAGTGGCAGACGACGCGCAGAAATCCGAAGCGTGGCGGAGTGGAAACGCGCGGTGTCAAGCTTTCCTTCGGCAGCCACGGACTCAAAGCGATGAGCATGGGGCGTATTCGTTCCAACCAGCTTGAGTCCGCGCGCAAAGTCGTCGCGCGTTCGCTCGGAAAAACCGGCAAGCTCTGGACGCGCGTTTTCCCGGATAGGCCGTACACCGCGAAACCGGCGGAAGTGGGCATGGGAAAAGGAAAGGGCGACCCCCAGGGGTACGAAGTTCAGGTGTTCCCGGGCCGCGTACTTTTGGAAGTGGACGGCGTGGAAGCTTCAATTGCGCGCGAGGCTTTGCGAAAAGCGGGCACAAAACTCCCGGTGAAATCCAAGATTATCAGCCGAGGGGTGAACGTATAAAGGTATGGCGGACATAAAAGACAAAACGGAGGAAGCGCTTCAGAAGGAATTGCGTGAAAAACGCGAGGGGCTTCGCCTGTTTCGTTTTGGCACGGCGGGGAGCCGCTCGCGCAACGTCAAAGAGGGAAGGGCGACGCGCAGAGACATCGCCCGACTTCTCACGGAAGTGTCCCGTCGATCTCACGTTCGCTCTACTGAGCTCAGTACTCCCTCCACTCTCGCTCGGTCGCGCGCTGCGAACTAAACTATCATGACAAAAAAGACTGAAAACAAAAAAAAGGCGGTCGCAAGCGCGAAGAAGCACAAAGTGCTCTCCGGCGTCGTGGTTTCCGACAAAATGAAGGACACGATCGTGGTTGAGGTAACCCGCTACGTCAAACACTTGAAGTACAAAAAATATTTCAAGGTGGGAAAACGTTTCAAGGCGCACGATGCCGGAAACACCCGCAAAATGGGAGAGAAAGTCCGCATCGTCAGCTGTCGCCCTATTTCAAAAGATAAACATTTCACCGTACTCTCATGATTCAAGACCGCTCCATCGTTACCATAGCTGACAACACCGGCGCAAAAATCGGCCGCATCTTCAAAGTGCTCGGCTCGTCCAAGAAACGCTACGCGCAAATCGGCGAGCTTGTCGTGCTCTCGGTGCAGGTTGCCGAGCCTCGCAAGGGGGTAAAGAAAAAGGAGGTGCTCCGCGCGGTGGTTGTCCGGCAGAGGAAGCCGTTCCGGCGCAAAGACGGCTCGTATCTGCGCTTTGACGAAAACGCGGTTGTTATTCTGGAAAAGGACAAGCTCGAGCCGAAGGCGAATCGCGTGTTCGGTCCCATTCCCCGCGAGCTCGGCGAGCTCGGGTACCAAAAAATTATTTCTCTCGCCCAGGAAGTTGTTTAATTTATTATGAAAATTAAAACAGGGGACATGGTGCTTGTGATAGCGGGAAAGGACAAAGGAACAAAAGCGAAAGTGATTCGCGCCTTTCCACGCGAAGACCGAGTCCTTGTTGAGGGCGTCAATATGCAGTGGAAGCATGAACGCCCGAAGAAAAGCACTGAAAAAGGCCAGCGTATCCAGAAACCTCTTCCCATCCACGTTTCCAATGTGCGGAAGACGGAGGACGCTCCTTCCAAAAAGAGTGTGAAGGGAGCAAAAAAGAAAAAAGCTTAAAACAACCATGGAACTTATTCAAGACAAAGAAAAAAAAGCATTTGACGCGCTGAAGCAGCAGCTCGGCTACACAAACCGCATGCAGACCCCGCGCCTCCTGAAGGCGGTTGTTTCCGTCGGCGTCGGTTCGATGAAAGACAAGAAAAAAATCGAACTTGTCGCCAATCGTCTCGGAAAAATCACCGGCCAAAAGCCAGCGACGCGCGCTGCGAAGAAAGCAGTCGCGACATTCAAGACCCGCAAAGGGGATGTGGTGGGCTACCAGGTAACGCTTCGCGGCAAACGCATGTACGACTTCCTCAACAAAGTGATTCATATCGCGCTTCCGCGCACCAAAGATTTCAAGGGCATTTCGCCCACCGCGATTGATGAAATGGGCAACTACACCCTTGGCTTCAAAGAGCACACGGTTTTTCCCGAAACAGCGGACGAAGAGCTTAAGGACGTGTTCGGTATGGCAATGACCATCGTCATGTCCGCGAAGAATTCCAAAGAAGCAAAGGCTTTTCTCGCTCACCTCGGGTTTCCCTTTAAAAAATAAGGACGCTCACTATTTCGTTTTGAGAACACGCATACGTCCTGCCAGCGCAGGACTTTGCTCTGCTCGCCATCCGATTTCGCCGCTGTTGCCGTTGCAACATATGGGCGGCGAACACCCTGCTGCGGATGGCTGTGCAAGGTTCTCAAAACGAGATAGCTCACTAAGACGGGAAATCGGCTCAAAAGAAAAACGGCCGGAAACGACGCCCCCCAGACGGGTGCCGTTTTGTTTGACACCCCCATGTTTCCTTGCTAAGATGGCCCGACAAGCTCGTAGAGCTTTTTTATTTGCATGGCAAAGACATCAGTCAAAGTACGCGCAACGCGACCTCCGAAGTTTAAATCTCGGGTTGTTCGCCGCTGTTTCCGCTGTGGCAGGAAGCGCGGGTACATGCGCGATTTCGGCATGTGCCGCATCTGCTTCCGCGAAGCCGCGAACGAAGGGCGCATTCCCGGCATCAAAAAATCTTCATGGTAAACGACCCTGTCTCTGATTTTATAATTCGCCTGAAAAACGCGAGCCTCGCGGGAAGCGCTTCTACATCCGCGCCCTTTTCAAAATTACGCCTTGCTCTTGCGGAAATTCTTGAGCGCGAAGGATACATCGGTGCGATTGAAAAGCAGGGAAAAAAAACGCACCGTTCCCTCACACTCGTGCTGGTTTCAAAAGACGGTGAGCCGAAAATCAAAGGCGTGCGCCGCATTTCAAAACCGGGCAAGCGCGTGTATCGAAAATCTTCCGAGATACGCCCCGTCAAGTACGGTTTCGGAACGCTCATTCTCTCGACTCCGAAAGGGCTTCTGACCGATAAGGAGGCGCGCAAGGAGAAAGTCGGCGGCGAAGTCCTGTTTGAGATTTGGTAAAACAAGATTCGTTAAATATAAACCATGTCGCGCATCGCAAAAAAACCAATACCTGTTCCCGCAAAAACAACCGTCTCCGTTGAAAGCGGCCGCGTGCTTGTGAAGGGTCCCCTCGGCGAGCTTTCTCGTCCGTTCCACGCCAATCTCAATGCTTCCGTCGGAGAGAGCGAGGTTCTTCTTACACCGAAGAGAAATGACAGCGCAACCAAGGCCCTCTGGGGTTCGCAAGCGTCGCATCTGAAAAATATGATTGAAGGCGTGACGAAGGGGTTTGAAAAAAAACTTGAAATAGAAGGCGTCGGGTACCGCTTTGAGTTGACGGGCGACAAACTGAAACTTTCCATAGGCTTTTCTCATCCTGTTTTGCTTGGTATTCCGGAGGGAATCGCGGCGAAGGTGGAGAAGAGCATCCTTACCATTTCGGGAACGGATAAAGAAAAGGTGGGGCAATTTGCCGCCGTTGTCCGTTCGATGAAGAAGCCGGAACCGTACAAAGGCAAAGGCATTCACTACATCGGCGAAGTTATCCGCCGCAAGCAGGGAAAGAAGACCGTATAAATCCTTATGAATATTGCCTCAAAAAAAGTGAGTTCCCGTATTCGCCGGCACGCGCGCATCCGCGCCAAAGTGTTCGGTACGGCAGAGCGTCCGCGTCTTTCCATTTATAAATCCAACCGATTTCTTTCGGGACAGATTATTGATGACGAAAAGGGCGTGACCCTCGCGGCATTCTCGACGAAAGCTTTGCAAAAGAGCGCGGCGAAAGGCTCTTCGCGCGGAACGGGCCTGCCTGCGCAGGCGGGCAAGGAGCTCGCGCGCCTTGCGAAGGAGAAGAAAATTACGCGGGTTGTTTTTGACCGCGGCGGCTTTATTTACACGGGTATCGTAAGGGCGTTCGCCGACGCCGCACGCGAAGGAGGCCTGGAATTTTAATTCATGCATATGGACGATACACAGACAACAGCACCGCAAGCACCCGCACCACAAGGAAGCCCGGCTCCCGTTTCAGCCGCGAAGGGAGGAATGTTTCCCCGTGAATCGCGTGGCGGGATGCGTGGAGGACGCCGCGGCGGAGAGCGTGGTGGCATGAAGCGTGAACGCCGCGGCGGCCGCGCAGAGAGAGCGCGCCCCGAGTTTGACCAGAAAATCGTCAGTATTCGCCGCGTGACGCGCGTGGTCGCGGGCGGCCGCCGCTTCAACTTCAGCGTCGCTATCGTCATCGGTGACCATAAAGGTTCGGTTGCGGTTGGAACCGGAAAGGCGGGCGACACGTCGCTTGCCATCGATAAGGCGGTACGCGACGCGAAGAGGCATCTCTTGAAAGTGCACCTCACGAAGCACAACTCAATCGCCCACGATGTCTACGCGAAGTACGCGAGCTCCATCATCGAACTTCGTCCTGCCCCTCGCCGCGGTTTGGTCGCGGGCAGCTCCGTGCGAACCGTTCTTGAGCTCGGAGGGATTACAAATCTTACCGGCAAGCTTCTCTCGCGCAGCAAAAATAAACTCAACAACGCGAGGGCGACCATTGAAGCGCTGAAACAGCTCACGCCGCGAACCGCCGCCGCGCAGAAATAATTTCATCATGGAACTTAACACACTTACGGCACGTACAGAGAGGCTCCCGGCGCGACGCGTCGGGCGCGGCGGCAAACGAGGGAAGACTTCCGGGCGCGGCACGAAAGGGCAGAAGGCGCGCGCCGGACACCGTATCCGTCCGGAAATCCGCGACATGATAAAAAAGCTTCCCAAGCGCCGCGGCTACAGTTTTGCGTCCATTGACGCAAAGAAAAAGGCGCTCCCGGTGAGCCTCTCGATGCTCTCGGAAGCGTTTAAAGACGGCGATACCGTTACGCCCGCAACGCTCGTCGCTCGCGGCATTGTCCGCCGCGCGGAGGGAAAACTTCCGCGGATAAAAATTCTCGCGACGGGGGAAGTGGATAAAAAACTCACTGTCTCGGATTGTTTGCTCTCAAACTCGGCCCGTGAGAAAATTGAAAAAGCCGGCGGCTCGGTGGCCGATACTCCCGCTATCTCGTAAGTTTTATTGCCGTGGCTTCCTTTTTTACAAAACTCAAACTCGTTGTTTCCGACCCCGGGTTGCGCAAACGCTTGCTCTTTCTCCTCGGGGCGCTTATGGCATTTCGCTTTCTTGCGGCCATTCCGCTTCCGGGCGTTAATACGGCTGCTCTTGAGCAATTTTTTTCAAACAACCAGTTCTTCGGCCTCCTGAATATCCTCTCCGGCGGCGGACTCTCGAATCTCTCGATTGTCATGCTCGCCGTCGGCCCCTACATCACCGCGTCAATCATCATGCAGGTGCTCACCATCATGATTCCGTCGCTGAAGGCGCTCTACCATGAAGAGGGCGAGGCGGGGCGCAAGCGTTTCAGCCAGTACACGCGGCTCCTTACCGTTCCGCTCGCGCTCGTCCAGGGGTTTGCGTTTCTCCTCGTCCTCCAGAACGAAGGAATTCTGGAACCGCTCTCGTACTTCGGTCTCTTCGTGAACACGCTGGTCGCGACCGCCGGTTCTATCCTCCTCATGTGGGTCGGTGAGCTCATTTCTGAATTCGGCATCGGCAACGGCGTCTCGCTCATCATCTTCGCGGGCATCGTGGCGCAGCTGCCGACCATCGCAAGCCAGCTTGTCTTCTCGTTTGACCCGTCGCAGATTCCGCTCTACGTCGGTCTTCTCATCATCGCGGTCATCATCACGAGCGGGGTTGTCGTGGTCACGGAAGCGGAGCGGCCTATTCCGGTCACCTACGCCAAGCGGGTGCGCGGCTCAAAAGTGTACGGGGGAATTTCCACGTACCTTCCGCTTCGGGTAAATCAGGCGGGCGTGATTCCCATTATCTTCGCGCTCTCCATACTCCTTTTGCCGCAGATGATATTCAGCCTTCTTGCGCGCCTCAACAACGACATTATCTCCGCCGTTTCAAACGCCGTGCTGAGCGCGCTTCAGAATAATATTTTCTACGCGGTTCTCTATTTTGTGCTTGTCTTTTTCTTTACGTACTTCTACACGGCAGTGACCTTTGATCCGGAAGCGATAGCGACCAATCTCCAGAAAAGCGGCGCGTTCGTGCCCGGCGTTCGCCCGGGGCCTTCGACATCCGAGTACCTCGGGAAAGTCATCACGCGCATAACATTCGTCGGCGCTCTCTTCCTCGGTTTCATCGCGGTGCTTCCCATCATCGTCCGCAACATCACGGGAATTACGGCGCTCGCGATAGGAGGAACTGCGCTTCTGATCGCGGTGTCGGTGGTGCTTGACCTTGTGCGAAAAATAGATGCGCAAATCTCCATGCGCGAGTATTAGACTTCCAGATTCGGCGCATTACGTCGTCAGAAGCCCTGTTCCTCGCTCTGTTTACCCGCAAGTAAACGCCGCTACGGTACTCGCTTCTTCCTCGTACCGCATCCGAATCTGGAAGCCCAGGACCCCCTCTTTTAAGTCTGATGAAATTACATGACTCCGAAACCCATTCTCTTTATCGATTTTGATGGCACCATCTCAAGCCAGAGGTATTGGAGAAGCCTGCCTCCCGACGTGTATAATAAAGTGCAGAAATTGCTCTTCAGCGGAGAGAAAATTCTCGTCAACGAGTGGATGCGCGGGGAACACACTGCCGAAGAAATAAACCGGCTTGTTGCCGGGGAAATCGGCATGCCCTTTGGAGAGTTGTGGAACCTGTTTGTGCAAGACTGCCGCACCTTCAGCATTTTGCCGTCGGTGCTCAAGGCGATTTCATCGCGCAGAAACTCCCACAGTGTCATTTTGATAACCGACAATATGGACAGCTTCACCCGGTTTACGGTTCCCTCCCTCGGACTTGAAAAATATTTCGACGGCGTGAGCAACTCTTTCTACGAAAGACTGCGGAAAGCGGACAACGGAGGAGAGTTGTTCAGGAGGCACACGCAGGCGTACGGCGCTTCGCTCGGGAAAAGTGTTCTCGTGGATAATTCCCCGGTCAATTGCGCGGTTTTTGAAGCTCTCGGGGGCATCGCGCATCAAGTTACGCCCGAACGCGACATCATGTATTATTTGGAGCACTTCGTGTAGTATTTTTTATGAAAGGAAAACTAATTCTCGTCGTAGGGCCATCGGGGAGCGGCAAAGGCACGCTCGTCGCGCACCTACGCGCGGCATTCCCCTCGTTTGTTTTTCCGGTTTCATGGACGACGCGCGCGCCGCGGCAGGGGGAAGAGGCCAGCGTTTCCCAAAGCGGAAAGAAGTACCGTTTCGTCACGGAGGAGGAATTCAAAGAGCACGCGGCCGAAGGAGGTTTCATCGAGTGGGCCTCCTACGGCGGCAATCTCTACGGCACGCCCTCAAGCGAGCTTCTTGAGCCGCTTGCCAAAGGCGAAACGGTGCTCCAGGAACTTGAAATACAGGGCGTCGAGCAACTGCGGGCGAAAATTCCCGCCGACAAGTGCGCCGTCATTTTCATAGATGCGGGCTCATGGGACGAACTGAAAAAGCGGATTCTGGAGCGCGGTGCAATGAGCGAAACGGATTTGGAGAAACGGCGAGCGCGCTACGAGGAAGAAAGTTCGTTCAAAACGTCGGCGCAGTATGTGATAGAAAATCCGTACGGCAAACTTGAAGACACAAAACGGCGCCTAGAGGAGCTCGTCCGTTCTCTTTCGAACGCTTAACCATTTGTTTTTAGGGCATTTTCCCGATAGTATTACTCGCGTGGATGCACAGACCATAATTTTCATGGGGCTTCAGGGGAGCGGCAAGGGCACCCAGCTTCGCCTTCTCAAGGAGAGACTCGCGAAGGATTCCGAAAGAAGTATTGTTCACTTCGACGCGGGTGCGAGCCTGCGGGAATTTTTTGCCGCCGGCGGCTACACGCAGGAAAAGGTGAAGGCCTCGATGTCCCGCGGCGAAATCCAGCCCGTTTTTCTTCCGGCGTTTCTCTGGGCATCCTGCTTCATTACGCGCATTACCGGAGACGAGCATATTCTCGTCGACGGCTCTCCCCGGTCGCTCCTTGAGGGAGAGCTTCTCGACGGCGCGTTGAAGTTTTACGGGCGAAAAACGCCGACGGTTATTTTCCTTAATGTGAGCGAGCCGGTCGCGATGGAGCGGCTCTTGAAGCGCGGCAGGCACGACGATACCGAGGAGGGAATTCGCGAGCGGTTCCGGTGGTATCGGGAAATCGCTATGAGGACGGTCGATTTTTACCGCGGACGCCCGGAGTATCGTGTTTTGGATATCAACGGCGAGCAGACTCCGGAGGAGGTTGACGCCGATATCAAAAAGAAGCTCGGCATTTCTCAGGTGTGATTACCATAAAGACAAAGGAAGAGCACGCGCTCCTGCGGGAAGGGGGAAAACGCCTTGCGCGGATTCTCTCCGAGCTTGCAAGCGAAGTGAAGCCCGGAGCCTCCGCGGCGTTCATTGACGAGCTCGCTCGGAAGCTCATCGTCGCCTCCGGCGACGAGCCGGTTTTTCTCGGCTACCAGCCCGATCTTGCTCTACGGCCTTACCCGGCGAGTCTGTGCGTATCGGTGAACGATGAAATCGTGCACGGTATTCCGAACGAGAGGGAAAAAATTTTCAAGGAGGGCGATGTCGTGGGGCTTGATATCGGTCTCTCGCACAAAAAAATGATTGTGGACATGGCGGTGACGGTGCCCGTCGGGCGCATTGACGGGGCGGCGGAGAAACTTCTGCGCGCCACCGAAGAGGCGCTCGCGGTCGGCATTAAGGCGGCACAGGGCGGCGCCCGCGTGGGGGACATCGGCGCGGCGATTCAGGCGTTCGTCAAGCCTCACGGGTACGGCATCGTACGCGAACTTGCGGGGCACGGCGTGGGTTACGCGGTGCACGAAGAACCGTACGTTCCCAACTACGGAAAGAGAAATACCGGGCCGATTTTGAAGCCCGGCATGGTCATTGCGATCGAGCCGATGTTGAACGAAGGCACGGCGGATGTTGTGCTTGACGAAGACGGCTACACGTTCAGGACCGCCGACGGCAAACGAAGCGCTCACTTTGAACACAGCATACTCATTACCGACGGCTCCGCCGAAATTTTGACCGCGTTATAAGGCGTTAGATATGCTTACATAAAAAATCAAAGGGGGAAGCCGAAGCTCCCCCCGTTACGAAACCGAACCGCCGCACGTCAGTCGAGGAGACGCTCCCGAACAACGGGTTGCGCTTCCTCGCCATTCGGATCGTTTTCTTGTTGTGCCCGTTTAGCGGCTCTCCTTGCTTTTCCTCCCTCTTTTCCACCGATGATATCTCCCTCCTCATCGCCCCGAGTCTTTCTGGGATGCTCACGTTCAGCCATTTTTGTGTTCTCCCTTTACCTATCGGATTTGCGGCGGATTTCTTACCACCGAGAGCATACTCTTAATCTCCGTATTTTGCAAAGTGCGCTATACTTATTCTCAATGGAGACTTTTCACATCCCCGAAAAAAAGTTCGGCACGCCGGAAGAGGAGCTTACTTACCTGCGCGAGCAGGTTGCGCGCCAGCAGGAGACTCTGCGCGACCGCGGACTTGAAGCTCCTCATGAAAAAGCCGCTGCCGAAATGCTCGCCGGGTACCGACAGATTCCGCATGAAGAGGTTCTCTCCGGCAATCTCGCGATGCAAAGCGCGGAGCAGGAGGCAATTGTTCTCGACCTCTCTCCCGAACCTCACGACCGGCAAATAGAAGAGCTCATAGGGTTTCTGCAAGAGAAGGGGGTTCGCAACACGCTTTCTCTTGTGGAAAAAATGCGGAGCCCTCACCTTGAAGACGATTTTCACCGCATGCTGGTGCAGTACCTCAAGGCGGGACTGCCCATCAAGGGGCTGAAGGAGAAAAGCGAACTTGGAAAAAATCTCCGCATGACTCTTTACGAGGTAACGCTTCCGGAGACGGTAAAGACGGAAGAAGGCGTCAAAAAAACACTGAAGGAGCTCATCTCCTCAATGGAGCAGTTTTACCACGGAATGCTTTCCATCAGAGAGCATTCATCCGACAAGAACTATTTTTCCATCGAACTCGCTCTGCCGAACGTCGGCGAAGGAGTTTCATTCTACGTTTCGGTTCCCGACAGGAAAAAAGAGCTTTTTGAAAAACAAATCAGCTCCATTTTTTCAAACGTCATGCTCCGCGAATGCAAGGACGACTACAATATCTTCAATCCGGAAGGCGCATCCGCTGGCTCCCGCGCCGGTTTTGAGAGGCGCGGCATCTACGCGCTGAAATCATACGAGGAGTTCGACTACGACCCGCTCAACGTGCTCCTCAACGCGTTCAGCAAACTTTCGCGTGAGGGCGAGGGGGCGGCGGTGCAGTTTATCATTGAGCCGGTCGGCGATACGTATCTTCGCAAATATCAATACGCGCTGAAGCAAATCAACAAGGGCGTGCCGCTCTCGCGGGCAACCGATATCCGCACGGGGTTTGTCGGAGGCTTCTACAGCGCCGTGCGGGAGTTTTTCGGGGACACCAAAAAGAAGGGAGAGCCGGGACCGCGGCCGGAAGACAAACACAAA
>CAYHWH010000008.1:0-11640 GCA_964360325.1 uncultured Candidatus Saccharibacteria bacterium
GGCGCTATTTTTTGCGTCGGTCGGTGCGCTTCCTTTTCTCTTTTCTCTTTTTGGGAAAAGACATCGTGCGCCGGTCGATGTGTTTCCGCTTGCCCGCACCTTTCCGAACATCGGTGGTAGCGGCAATTTCGGAAGTTGCGAGTGTAAAGCGATTTTCCCCGCCTCTTTTTGAGACGTAGAGCGCCTTGTCCGCCGCTTTCATAATCCATCCCCTGCCGTTTCGGAGTTCGTACCCAAACTCCGTGCTTGAAGCAACCCCTTCCGAGGCCCCGGGAAGAAATACGCCGAACTCATCTCCGCCAAACCGGGCGACAGGGTCCCCGGCACGAACGGCGCGTTTGAGCAGAGAGGCGACTTTCTTCAGCACCTCGTCTCCCACGGGATGCCCATGTGTATCGTTGACCTTCTTGAAGAAGTCGAGGTCAATGATAAGGAAAGATACCGGCTTGTGTTCCCTCCGCGCGCGCCTCGCGAGGCGTTCCGCTTACGGGAAAAATCCTCTACGATTCAGGAGACCAGTGAGAGGGTCGCTGTTGCTTTCTTTTTGAATGGCCAGTACCAGCTGTTTCAGCTGGTCTCGGCTGAGATGTTTCAAGTCAGCGAGTTTGAAACCGCGCCGGAGTAAGTCCGGCACGCGTGTATTTTTTGCCATGAAACGAACTCCATGCCTGCGGGATGCGGAATGCTTCCCACCTGTGCCTGTGAATATTCTATAACATCTTTATAAAAAAGTCAAACAAAATGAATCCGCCGGCGGATTCGACAGGCTCACCACCGGCGGCGTGTTTTTCTCTCCGTGTTGGAAACCCGCAGGAGGACGATACAAAAACCTACTTTCCCACAAGCACCTTGATTCGCTCCTCCACCGGCGGGTGCGTCATGAAAAGTCGGGCAAGTCCCTGTCCCGCCCGAGGGCCGAACGGATTCGAGATGAAGAGGTGCGCGGTTGCCGTGCTTGCCTTCTGCATCGGTCTGCTGTATGCGCTGATTTTTTGAAGTGCGGACGCAAGCCCTTCCGGATAGCGTGTCAGAAGCGCGCCCGATGCGTCTGCTAAAAATTCGCGCTTACGGGAAATCGCGAGTTGAATCAAAGTCGCCGCAAGTGGCGCCAGAATCGCCGCGGCAATCGCAAGAACAATTATGAGCCCGCCTCCCTCCCTGCTGTCTCGCCGTCCGCCTCCAAACAACATTGAACGCATAAACATATCCGAAAGTATGGCGACAAAACCGACCAAGACAACGGCAACCGTGCCGACGAGCATGTCGCGGTTGCCGATGTGCGAAAGTTCGTGCGAGGCGACACCTTCAAGTTCGCTCCGGTCAAGCGCCGCGAGGAGTCCTGTCGTGACCGCAAGCGCCGCGTGTTCCGCATTCCGCCCTGTTGCAAACGCATTTAGCGCGGGGTCTTCCACAATGTAGAGCTTTGGCATCGGGAGCCCCGCGGTGATGGAAAGATTCTCAACGACGTTCCAAAGCTCCCGGTTCTCCTCTCGCGAGACCGGTTTCGCGCCGGTGAGCTTGATGACGAGCGTATCGGAGTACCAGTAGCTCCAAACATTCATCAACAGCGCGAAGGCAACCGCCACGTAGAGAATCGCCGGACTTTGGAAGTACCAGCTGATGCCCCAGCCGAACAAAATGACAACGGCAAAAAACAAAGACATCAGAATCCACGTCTTGGTAACATTTTCCGTTTTGTGGGTGTAGAGAGTCGCCACAGTGTTTACTGTTCACCCTCGTTCACAAAGTTTTTTAGTTCTTGGAGCGAGGGCAAAAGGCCCTTTCGGGCAATTGCTGAAAAAAGGTCCTGCCGTTCATCCACAACCTGCAGGTTCCTCAATCTTCCAAAGAGAAGTAGAAGGTCGTCGTCATTCCATCCGGCAAATTGTTTTCGGAGCGCCTGATGGTATTCCCTGCTTCCGGGATTTATTTCCTTTCCTGCATTATTTCGAGCATCTGTAAGTAGGAGTTCGATGCGTCTTACGTGCGCATCCTCGATATTTCCTTTGCTGTCAACCGAAAAATCGTATGGGGGACGCTCAGACATATGTCCTTCAGAATTGAACTTTTATCGGTTGATGTGCTGATTCTTCTCCCTCGCCAAGGGCGAAAAGTTCCATCTGCGAGAAGCGGAATGTGCCTGCAATGAGGTTCCCCGGAAACGACTCTATTGCGGTGTTGAGGTCGCGCACGTTGCCGTTGTAGAAGCGGCGGGCGGACTGCAGTTTGTCTTCGGTATCCGAAAGCTCCCGCTGGAGTTCAAGGAAGTTCTGATTCGCTTTCAAATCGGGATACGCCTCCGCAACCGCAAACAGAGATTTCAACGTCTGCGAGAGCATGTTCTCTGCCTGCCCTTTTTCGGCAAGCGAACCCGCACCCATTGCTTGGGCGCGCGCGTTTGTCACGTTTTCAAATGCCTGCCGCTCGTGCGTCGCGTAGCCCTTCACGGTCGTAACAAGGTTCGGAATGAGGTCGTACCGGCGCTTCAGCTGGACGGCAATGTCGGCCCACGCCTCCTTGGCGCGATTCACGAGCGTCACGAAACGGTTGTACGCAAACACCGCCCAGAGAATGATGACCGCGAGAATACCGAGAAGTATGTAGAGAAACATAGGTCAGTTGGTAATTAGTAAGCGGATAATCTAGTAGACAGAAAGTATACCATAGCGATATTGAAGCACAATTTCAGGAGTGTTTTTCAATCCCACCGCAACAATCTACCTACCCACACACCACAAAACTCTCCTAAAGTTAAAATCGATACGCTCTGATGTTCTATAAGCGCAAACCTAGAGGTGTCGCCTCTATACATTTTGCTCTATATTACGGAATTAAGGACTCTCCCCTAGTGTTCTTCAAACGCCGGATTGAGCGAGCAGGAGACGTTTGCGCTGTTAGCGACGATCGCGCCGTTCTGGCAATTCAACCTGAAGTCTATCTGCGCGGTCATCGGCGGCGTCGCATAGGTTCCGTTCTTTCCTGAGGCGACTGTCGCCCCCGTGTTGAGGTTCACCAGAGCGCAAGACGTTGTGTTCGTCGTCGTCCACGTCAGCGTGCAGGTGTCGCCCGAATTTACGAAGAGGAGCGGCGATTTCGTAAGGGTGATATTCGGCACGGGACAGCTTGAGTCGGCCGGGGTAACCGCCTGGCACGAGCCGGTACAAGAATTGAAGCCCGTATTTGTCATGCCACAAGAATTGACGGGCGCCTGACAGGCGCTGTTGTAATTAGCGCTGCAATTTTGCCCGCCGGAGGTCGCTTCGCACTGGCCGTCCGTACGGCAGAAATTACCGGTAGCGCAATAGCGGTCGGCATACCCGGCCGAGGCGCAACACGCAGCACCAGCGGGAATGCACAAGGTGCCGCAGAGTTGCGGATAATCTGCCGGACATACAGGGGTATTGGAGGAGCCGGTTGAAGCTACCGAGGCGTTTGTTGATTGAGAAGAGACAGCCGTTGCTTGAGGTACGGCTCCCTGTCCGCCACCTCCGCCGCCGCATCCTTCAAAGTACCCCACGGTCGTATCAACTCCGAAAAAACACAGGACAGAATTAAACGCTGGCACAATCACATCTAAAACATCACCGAAAAAATCACCAACATCGTCCCAAAAATCATCAAACCAACCCGCTTCAGCCGTCGCGGGAGAAAATGAAAAAACGAGCAGTATGACAATGAGCACGCCACCGAGAATAGACAGGGGGGCTTGGTGGCGCGGCTGAAGATTAAACATACTCAAAATATGCGGAAACTACTACTGCTCCTGAAACGCCGGATTGATGCGACATGAGATACTTGCCTGGCCCGTGACCACCGTGGCGTTGTTGCAGTTGAGCCTGAAATCAATCTGTGCGGTCATCGGCGGCGTTACGTAGTTACCATTCTTACCAGATGCTGCCGTGGCACCGGTGTTCATGTTGACGAGGCTGCAGGCGGTTGAGTTGATGGTACTCCATACCACCGCGCAGGCATTCCCGATATTTACGAATGACGGAGTTTGCGTAAGTGTAATGCCTGGAGTCGGACAGCTTGAGTCGGCCGGGGTAACCGCCTGACAGGAGCCGTCGCACGATGTGAATCCGTTATTGGTCATCCCGCAAGAATTCGCGGAAGACTGACAGGCACTATTGTAGCTGGCGACACAGTTTCGCCCGCCCGTGCTGGATTCACACCGACCACCAGTCGTGCAGAAATTATTCGCCGGACAATAGCGATCACTGTAGCCAACTGAAGTACAGCAAACTGATGTTGAAGGAATGCAGGAAGCGTTGCTTGCTGATGTACCGCAGAGCTGCGGATAGGCGGGGTCGGAACACGACAACCCCGCAAGATTGTTCCCTGTCTGCGAATTTACAACTACCTGCTGGGAAAGAATCGCCGGCCCCTGTCCCCCATCTGACGCTCCGGAAGACCCGGAGGCGGCACCAGGATCATCACCGGAAGGACCAACTGCCCCATCTGTACCACCCTGAATTGATGCACCGGGAGGAGCGCCTATACCAATAGTGCCGAGAGCGTCGCTAGCGATGCCCATTGCAGCGCTGGCTGCCTGAGTCCCCAACCCCTGGGCGGTAGTCATTCCAAACGAAACACCCACTTCCCCAGTGTTCGTATTCACCGAAACATTTACACCGACATCAGGAAAACCCATTAGACCTAAACCTATAGCGGCCAGTGTCCCTAAGGGACCAAAAAGAGCCGAGAGAACCGTCCCTACTATTCCGATACTAAAAGAAAAAGTCTCGGCCGGCGCCGGATTATCGGCGGCCATGGTTTCGTCAGTGCTCGGCGTGGCTGCCGCCGGGGTGCTTGGCTGACCGAAACCGGGCGCGTAGCCAACATCAGTGGCGGGGCCGATGGCGGGAGAGTAACCAACCGCCCCGGGAGTATCTCCGTGCTCCCCGCTGCCAACATTTCCCCCCTCCCCAGCAGCGTATACGACACTGGGATCACCAAGACCGATTCCTATCGGTAACCCAAAACCACTCCACGAAAGCAAAGAGATAATCAATAAAACCGCCAGAGCGGTTTTATCCAGACTGGCAGTGCTGTTAATCAGCGGTTTTTGGTTGCCTAAAATACCGCCCGGCACTGCAGCACTATCGGAAGAGAGGCGGCGATACGTACTCGCCAAAATAAAGTAGGAAACCGCGATGGTGAAAAGCAGACCGAAGCCGAAAAACAGAAAACCGAGAACGTTAAAAACCGCAAGAGAAACCATGAGCGCGAACAGCTGCGCCTTTTTCCCTTTTGTAATGCGCCAGCTCTCCCGCAGAGACTGGACGGGACCGGCACCAGTGTCGGCGATGACAAACCCGAAGAAGAAAAAACCGATTCCGAATATGATGCCGGGAATGATAAGGAGCGTCATTCCCGCGATGATGATGCCCGTCAACAGCACAAGAGCCACTGCGTATTTCCAGAAATGCTTGGAGCACTTCATAAGCTCGGAGACGGAAACGCTCTGGTTCTCCGCGGTCAAAAGCAGCGCCGTCTTGACCAGAATGAATCTGACAAAGAAAGAAAGAACAACGAGCGCGATGCTGATAATAAAGAGAGATAGTGTGAACCCGGTACTTAGCCCCTTATTGCCCAGCTCAACGACGAACAAAAAGAAAGGTTGGGAAAAAAGAGTAGTAACAAGCGCCACCAAGCTTACCAAAATAGAAAGCGTCGGATATTTCAGGAAAACTCTGGTACCGGAGACGAAAAGGTCCTTGATCTTATCGTAGCCCATGTATGCAAACTATAGCACACACATGGAAAGACTTTAAATGCCGGCGGTGGATACGTGCATAAAAAAAAGAGGTAGATTGCGGAACTCCACAACCTACCTCTGTACCGATGAACGAACTGGCGGCCTACCGGCTATTGTCTTGGCAACCCGCCGTCCCGAGCGTCGCTATGGTAAGCCCAGCACATATGACGTACATCAGGGCACGGATAGCCTCCTTCCTTTCCTCCGAAGGAGGGCTGGGCGGAGGGTTGGGCGAGGCGGAATCTTGCGGCGCGCTCGCGCAGGCGCTGACCGCAAGCAGAACCGCGGCCATAGCGGCAGACACGAGACGTTTCGAAACGGACAAGGACGTGAAGGAACGGGTCATGGGTGTTCTCCCTGATGACAGAGTGTCCACCAATTTGGACACTCTTTGGAATACTTGAAGGCTGACTACACGATACCACAGTTCACAGAAAAAAGCAAGTGCCTGTCCCTATTTACCCTTACCCCCTTTATTTAAGGGGTATTTTAACGATGAGGATGTCCGGCTTTCCCCACCCCGTCTCTCCTATGAGCCGCCCGTAGGCGTTGACCGCAAATGAGGGGGATGCATTCGCGGCGACCACGAGCGGCAGGCGATTTTCCACGGCGCGCACTTTTGCCGCCGCAAGAAATTCTCTGTAGAAAAATCGAGATCCATGAAACCACGAATGCGATGCGGCGTTTACGAGCATGTTCGCTTTTTCATTTTTCAATGCTCCATAGAGGACCTCGGAGAACATTTCCGAGCAGAATAACCCCCCAACAACAACCCGCCCGTTCCCCCCAACGGCATTTTCATTGGTTCCCGGGTAATATGTTCGATGCTTCTCAATTTCTTTTGTGGAATCTCCGAACGAGCCGACAATGAAAGAAAAAAGGTTCGGTATGTACTCCCCTTGCGGAGCAAGAAATACCTTATCGCGTGTCGTGACTGTTCCCGCGGCGGTGTCGTAGTACAACAGGCGTGAATGCGTTTTGTCGTCATCGCCGGTTACATTTCCAGAATCAACGATGAGAGGACGGACAGTCCCGAATATTTCTCGGACAAACACCCCTGCTTCACGACGGAGAAGGAGGTTTTGGAAAAATCGGGTATCTTCAGGAAGAAGGACAACATCAAGAGCCGGGGCTTCTCTTGCTGCGCGGAGCATGAGGTCTCTATAGGTGCCGTTACGAATTTGCTGTACTTTTCTGGAGACGGAGAGTAACACCGGGAAATTCGTGTGGAGTGCAACGACCGTAATTTCATTTCCACCGCTCTTTTTCTCCGGCACAGGAATGAAGGATGTCCCGACAACAACCGCGATGAGGACGGCTGCAACCGCGAACCGCCGCGGAGGCGTTGCCCCGGAGCGCGCCGCGATACCCCAGAGCGCCACGTTGAAAAATACGACGACGAAGCTAAGGAGGTACACTTTACCGACACTCGCAAGCTGGAGAAGAAAAGAATGGTTCGCGAGAAGGTACCCCAAAAAACCGATGGTAAAGTGGGGTCCGAAAGCAACGCCGACGCCGTAGGTAAGAAGAGAATAGAGCCATGCGCGAGCGTACTCTAAAACGGCCCACGTGAGAGGAATAAGAAATACGTTTTCTAAAAAACTCCTCGTACGCAGAAAATACCACGCGATAATTCCCCAAAAACCTACCGCGAGAGATAACACAAGCGTGGTAATCCACCACGAAATACCAACGTAGAGAATTCCTTTCCACACAGTAGGCACACCGAGCCAATCAAGCCGTAAACTATTCCAGTACCAAAGAAACGAACCGCCAAACAGAAAAGAGCCGACAAACCAAGCACCAATAAAGGCTCCGTATGGGGTGCGCACGCTTCCGAAAAAGAAAAGGAGCGGAATAAGAGCAACGAGCGAAAACCACCAAAACACATCGCTATAAAGAAAAGAAAGAGCAAACAATATGCCGCTCGCAATGGGGGCGCCGTATCGGATAGAATAATGAAAAAGATTTCCCCTTATATTCATACAATAGTGTGTTTCGCCGTCTCCGGATTTACGTTTGAAAAAATCCCCATGCGAACGAAATCTTCATTAAAAAAATTTTCCGAAAGAGAACCAAGCGTAGCATGTAGTTTTTTATTTAAAATGCAGAAACGGCGGCCTTAACCCCTCTCGATCCGGAAGAGAACATCCGCACCAATGGAATATAGGAAAAGAGAATATGCAAAACAGTCCAAAGATAAAAGAAATTCGGGTCGAAGAAATATTCTAAAAATCCGGTATTATTCCATTTAAAAAATGAAAAACCGTAGATAAAATAAAGAACGAAAACCGCGATGTTGAACAGGGTAACGTGTTGAATATACGTACGGCGACGCGAAGGATCGTGTTCGAGACAAAAGAAATAGTAAAAATACCAGCGAATATAATGAAAAAGAATAATAAAACCCAACACATACTCAGGTGCCGGAGGCATACTTAGTAGAAAAAAAGAAACTCCCGCCGCGATAACCAGAAAGAAATCAGTTCGAGTCCATGGGTGTTGCAGAGAAACAAGTACAACTCCGATGCAAAGGAAAAGAACAGAAATAAAAAAGGTTTCAAAAAGTGCGTTGAAGTCGATGAATGAGTTGGCGAGAATGGCGAAAAAGGGGACAATAAATGCCGCGCCGACAAATATGCGCCCAACTGAAAAAGGAAGCTGTGCCATGCGGAATTCATCGATAAAAAAGTGTGCGGCAAAGAGAGTTCCCGTAAAAACAACGAGCCAGCTGCTAAAACCGAAAAAGATCCCGGTGTAAAAAAACGCTGTTGCCAGGACAACATACAAAGAGAGGTACGGCGTCGTCATCTTCCCTGCACGCCACTGATAGAGGTATGCCAATAAGAAATGGCTCTGACCGAGCATGATGAAGAAACGAACAATATTCGGCGGTGAAAATAAAACAACCGCAATCGTAGCAAAAAGAAGAGCGGTAAGAAAACCGACCACATCTTTCCGATAGGGGATTGCTTTCATAGTGCTCAGTATAATACAAAATGAGCAACTACGCGTTACTCTATAGTCAAAAACAGAATGCACACAACGGTGAACGTGATAAATAAAAAATATATTTCTTTTTTATTTTTCATTACTTTTTATTACATTGCATAAAGTCTACTATACCGAGATTGTACTAACACCGCTTTCACTTGGCTCCATTCTATAAAAAATCGACTAATTTTTCAAGCGAGTATTGATACTATGGTGATATTTCCAAATTGATTCTTTGACATACGCGGGTGCAAATTGTCCAACAAATGAGACGGCTTTAGTTTGTAGGAAACCGATCAAAACTGCAAATAAAATAATAGTACTAACAATTTTTTTTACATCTATTTTTTTAGGAACACCATTTACTTCTCCTGTAAAAAGACCCCCTGTCTGAAATAAATTAAAGTCTTCGGGGAAAAGTCTCTTGGCTATATTAAACACCCCGTATGCAAAAAATGGTGCGGCAAACACGTCAATGGAATAGTGATAATGACCCAAAAGAGAACCCGCACCAAACAAGAAAGTGAGAAATAGGTAGGTAATCCTCAACGGGGTTACTTTCCAGAAAATCAATGCCAATAAAAAATTATTGGCTACGTGGCCGGAAAAAAACAAATCTCCGCCAAAAGTTACCAGAGACTTAATAGGGATGGCATCTGGATATATGCCGATATTGGTTAAATTTATAAAAACAGAGCGCAATAATATAAGGCCAGCCACTGTCTTGAACGTAAAAGGTACATACCGGGGGAAAAAGAGCAGGAAGAGAAAAGAGAGGTACTTCACTAGCCCAGCAAGGAAACCGTGAATAATACTCGTATCAAGCCTGGGAATATTGTCTAAAATAATATCGCCGACGGCATTACTCGCGGCACCGGTCGCCGTCAGCCCAGCGACAGTATTCACGATAGAACTTAAATATAGTATCAAAAAAGAAACGACGGCAGATAAAATAAAATTTCTATCAAACCACAAACTAAATTGATTTGTGTAATACGCAAGGAAGAGACCCTTTACTCTCTCTGAAAATGACTTGTTCTCATTTTCTACCATACCAAATTGTCTTTTAGAGCAAGGGCCCGTCCAAACGAAGCAGGACGCCCGCCGCAATAAAAAAGATTCCACACCATCTGACAGAGAGTCGTTCTCATACCAAAATCCTCATTGCTATGGATAGACTCGTTGCCAGCACCCAAATTAGGACAAGGCTGTGATAGAACCAGGAGTGCCGAAACGGGCTGGCATATGCCACAAAAACTATAGAGATGACCAGAGCGAGCATGGTGGGAGCATTCGAACCGATAAAGCTCAAAATCAAACTTATGCTAAGTGACGCGATCGCTATTTTTTTTGCTACCGGGTAGCCCCACCTATTAGCAAACGTGCGGATGCCAAATTGCCTATCCCCCTCAATATCCCGAATGTCCCAAATTGCTTCAATGGCAAATGTTGCAAAAAAAATGACGCAAGAAATAATGAAAATAGAAATGTTGGGGGTGTTCGTCTCGATGATCCGAACCGCAGTTGGTGGAATTGTCCAAATAAATGCTGACGTTATGTTTTTTATAGCTAATAGTTGTTTTAATCTAATAATTCGGTCTCCGATTCGAAGCTTGAAGCTATAAAAAAACCCCAGAAGAGCGACGATTAGATACGGTATTAGTAATTGATAGTAAAATGCGAGGTAAAAAATTGGCAACACAAGACATAAAAAAGAAAAGAGACGCACGCGGCGTGTGAGATATTCTGGAAGTAAACCGGCCTTTATGTTTACAGAGTCCTCGTTAGTGTCAGTTACCTTATTAAATAAATAAATGAATGCCATGAGCGAAGCAAAAGACACGGCAACCATAATTGAATGAGGTGTTACTGCCGGGTAACCCAAAAGAACCAAGAAGAACAGAAGTAGGACGATGTTGAGACGAAATACAAAAGAAAAATCGAGGTATGCTTTTAATTTTTCTGTTACAAAACGCAAGGTGTTCATTGTTTCCTTTTCACTATACTATATTTTAGTTTACCTCTAGGAAAGCTCTACCCTGGAACGACCTGGAAATATTTCAGGGTGTTGCAGATTCTCCTCACTCAGTCCGCTGTTCCCACTCGCTGCGCCCGATATTCCGCAACCATTCCGTCCTCAAGGGTTGTGAGCATACTGTCGATGCCGCCCGCCATAATCCCTTCCAAATTGTGCCACGACTCTTTGATGCGGTGGTCGGTGACGCGGTCTTGCGGAAAATTATAATTTGAGAAATTCTTCTGCAGAAAGTCCCGCTTGCTTCAGTATTTTCTGCAAAAGACCTCTGCCGATATCTTTTCCGCCGTGGAACAGTACGGATGTCATACGCTTCGTGTGCGGGTGAAAGAAAAAGTAGTGGCTTCCCTTCGTATACAGAATACGAAAGCCGGCCCGCAATAATTTTCTCATAATCGCCCGGGCAGCAAGAACGGGAAGAATGCTCATGCAACCAACTTGGAGGAAGCTCCACGCACGATGCGAATAGTACCTCTCCGTTCGGCGTGCACGATGGCGCGCATTTCGACGATTCCTTCTATCGCTTCGGCGATCATTCGCTTTGCTTCCGCGAGCGTTTTCCCCCACGAAACGGCTCCTTGCATACCCGAAGCTTCAACCGCGTAACCGCCCATATCACGCTCCCGTTCAAAAGTACACAAAAACGGGCCATATTTTGTCCTAATAGTTTCTTTGCGCGTTGCCATATCTTTCTATGTTATCACGGATGGTTGAGTGTTAAAAGATTACTTCCTTTCTCCGGATTGTGCATCTTGAAGAGGCTCGACGATAGGGTCAAGCGCTCCCTGCATAATCCCCTCCAAATTGTGCCACGACTCTTTGATGCGGTGGTCGGTGACGCGGTCTTGCGGAA
>CAYHWH010000009.1:0-11447 GCA_964360325.1 uncultured Candidatus Saccharibacteria bacterium
CATCGCTTCCTTAAAATCTTTGCGCTTCAGCTCGCGGGAAATGCTTTTGGCATCCGCTTTCATACTCCAGAATGGAGTCTGCGCGAGGTACATTTGCGCCTGTTCGCGTGAGAGCGGCAAAGCGCCGCCTTCGCACGGAACACACGTTTTACGCGAAAGGGTCTCCATGCCGTAGGGTATTGTACGTTATTTTTTTCTCATCGCAAGTCCGATGAGATGGTCAAGAAAATTTTTAAACGAGGAGCCGACGGCTTGTACCGCTTTCGGTAAGAGAGACTCATTCGTCATTCCCGGAAGCGTATTCACTTCAAGAAAATAAATGCCTCGCGGAGAAACAATGAAATCCGAACGGGAGTAGTGGCGCAAGTTAAGCGTGCGGTGCGCTATTTTTGAGAAACGCTGAAGTTCTTCTTTTTCTTTGCGGGAAAAATTGCCGGGACATATTTCCTGCGTTTCCCCGCTGTATTTTGACGCGTAATCGAAAAAACTTGTTTTCGGAGGAGGAATAATTTCTATAGGAAGAAGCGCGTACAGCTCTTCCCCGCGAAACTGCTCCACGACTCCGCAGGTCGCCTCTCTTCCCTTAATGTACTCCTCGATGATAATTTTCGGGGAATACGCGAACGCTTTCTCCGCGCCCTCAAGCAATTCAGGAAATGTGCTGACTACGGAAACGCCGACCGACGAGCCAGCGGTCGTCGGTTTGACGACTGCCGGATGCGGAAGCGTGCGAAAAACCGTGTGAAGCCTGCGCTCAATGTCCGGGGCGGCTTCAACGACAATATGTGGAGCCATTTTGACACCGCTTCTCCGGAGCGCGTTTTTAGCAAGCGCTTTGTTAAACGCAATTGCCGAGGCAAGCGCGCCCGAGCCGGTATAAGGAACATGAAATGTATCAAGAAGTTTTTGAACCGTGCCGTCTTCCCCGTACTGTCCGTGCATGGCGCTGACAGCAACATCAATGTGCCGGAGCGCTTTTTGCTCCGAAAAAGGAAAGCCTCCTATGTGCCAGCCGCCCTTTTTGTCGATAAGAACGTCAATCGGCTGGTATTTTTCCTGGTCGAGGTGTTCCAGAATGCTCGCGCCGGTCTTCAGCGAGATGTCATACTCACTCGACGGTCCGCCGCGAAGCACTCCCACTCGTATTCGTGCCATATTTTCCAGTATACCCCCACGCTAACTTTCACGAAAGTTAGCGTGGGGGTATGTCACGTCTTACATGAACGCCTTCCTGCGAAGAGTGCGGTGGTAACTGATTGCAAACCGGTGAGCTTCGTTATTCGCGAGCAGTATTTCTTTCTCGTGTTCCAGACGAAACTCTTTCTCCCCGAGAATCTCTCGGGGACGGTGACGTTCATCTTTCACGACGCTCACTACCGGAATGAAAAATTTTCTTTCCCGCAATACCTTCTCCGCCCTGTTCTTTTGCTGTTTCCCGCCGTCGACGACGATAAGCTCGGGGATTGGCCACTCGGTGTGCGCAAGGCGCCGCGTAAGCACCTCGGCAAGCGCCCCTGTGTCGTCGGCGCCGCGGGCGCCCCGGAGTTTGAATTTCCGATAGTCTGTTTTTTTTATTTCTCCGTTCTCGACGACCGCCATAACGCCGACCGTACTGCCGCCGCCTAAATGCGCGATGTCGTAGGACTCTATGCGAAACGTTTCTGTTCCAGGTTTCTTTGATTCGCTCTTGAGAAGCGACACATCCTGAATGTGCTGAAGCGCAAAAATACGCTTGCGCAGAATTCCCGCCTGCTCGAATTCCTCCCGTTTTGCGTGCGCCTTCATATCCTGTTCAATTTTGCGGAGGAGTCGCTTTTTCTTGCCTTCAAAAAAGAGTTCCAGGTGCCGGATGAGCCGCCCGTACTCCTTTTTGGAAATTTCTCCGGTGCAGACGCCGGGACACAAACCAATCTGACGATTAAAACATGGTTTTCCCGCAAGAGACAGGCAGCTGTCGCGAAACGGAAAAATCTTTCTGATAATTTTCATCGCCTCTTTGAACTGCCCGCCGTGAGGAAACGGCCCGTAGACAGCTTTCAGTTTCTCGGCCGCAGTACGATGTATCGTACTGCGGCTAAGGAAAGAAATATCTCTGCCCCGCATGACGCGGACCGCCGGATACGGCTCATTCGTAAACACGATGTAGTTGAAGCTTTTGTCGTCCTTCTGAATTGAGTTGTACCGCGGTTTGTGTTTCTTAATGAGGTTCGCTTCGAGAATCAGGGCTTCCAAAACGGAATCAGTCTGGACGAAATCAACTGTCTTCGCTTCGCCGCGCATTTTTACCACAAGCGGCCCTCTCGTCTCCCTTAAATCAGCGCCGAAATAGCTTCGCACGCGGTCGCGGAGCGATGTCGCTTTTCCGATGTAAAGAATTTTTTTTCTTGTGCCGCGAAAAAAATAGACACCCGGAGTATCCGGCAGTTCCTGCTCGAAAGATTTTTTATCCAAACGTACCGACGGCATAATTGACAAACTGATTATAGACGGTCTTTTGCAAAAAACCAGAATAGATTCTGTATGAACTCCGTGTGAATTGTGACTGTCCCGTGCGGGTTTTCCACGGTACTACCGGACACACTATCGTTTGTGAAGAACGCGCCGGAGATACTTCCCCGTGTGGGAGCCCGCCTTGCGGGCAACTTCCTCCGGCGTCCCTTGGGCAACTACCGCACCCCCATGGTCTCCGCCATCGGGGCCGATATCAATGAGGTAGTCTGCACTCTTAATGACATCCATATTATGCTCAATCACGATAACCGTATTGCCGCGCTTGACCAGTTCCTCGAGAATTTCAATAAGCTTGCGCACATCTTCGTAATGAAGACCGATGGTCGGCTCGTCGAGAAGATACAGCGTTTTCTGCATGTGGGGCCTATAGAGTTCCGAAGAAATTTTCACCCGCTGGGCTTCCCCGCCGGAGAGCGTCGTCGCGGACTGGCCAAGCTCAAGGTAGCCGAGCCCCACTTTGTTCAGCGTTGCGAGACGGTCGTATATTGCGGGAATATCGTTGAAAAAATCAAACGCCTCTTCAACCGTCATATGTAAAACATCGTAAATGTTCTTTTTTTTGTATTTGATTTCGAGCGTTTCTTTCGTAAAACGTTTTCCGCCGCAAACATCGCACGAAACATAAACCGTCGGCAAAAAATGCATCTCAACGGCGATTTCCCCGTTTCCCTGGCACGCTTCGCACCTGCCGCCCTTTACGTTGAACGAAAAGCGGTTTGCCTTCCAGCCCCGCGCTCGGGCCTCCGCGCTCGCGGCGAACAGGTCGCGGATAAACGTAAACGCTCCGGTGTAGGTCGCCGGATTGCTCCTCGGGGTTCTACCTATCGGCGACTGGTCGATGAGAATGACGCGCCCAAGATACTCGCTTCCGGAAAATTCTTTGCAATTAAACGTCTGGTTGCTCCGGTAGCGGCGTTCGAGCCGCGCCTGAAGATTTTTGTGGATAATTTCATATACGAGGGAGGATTTTCCGGAACCGGAAACACCCGTGACAGCGACGAGCCTGCCGAGCGGGACGTCAAGATTTAGATTTTTGATGTTGAATATATTCCCCCCTCGTACCTTTAAAAAACCTTTTTCAGAATCGCGGCGTTCAGAAGGAACCGGAGTTGATTTTTCTCCGCGCAGGTACGAGAGCGTCAGCGAACCGCTGTCATTCTTTTTGGCCGTCAGTAATTTTTCAAGCCAGCCGGAAACGACGATTTCCCCGCCGTGCACTCCCGCTCCCGGACCGATGTCAACAATGTAGTCGGACGCATAAATGGTGTCTTCGTCATGCTCAACGACAATAATGGTATTCCCCGTGTCGCGCAGACGCGTCAAGGTTTTGATAAGGCGGTCATTGTCCCGCTGATGAAGACCGATGGTCGGCTCGTCGAGAACGTAGAGAGCTCCCACGAGACCCGAGCCGAGCTGGGAGGCGAGCCGGATGCGCTGAGCCTCGCCGCCGGAGAGCGTGTTGGCGCGGCGGTCGAGCGTGAGGTAGTCGATGCCGACGTTTATCATGAACTCAAGACGATTCGTAATTTCTTTAATGACGACGCGCGAAATTTCCTCCTCTTTTTTGGTCAGCGTGAGATGTTCAAAAAATTCCCGCGCATCTTTAATGGAAAGCGCCGCGAGAGCGACGATAGTAAGACCGTTTCCCTTTTCGGTTTTTCCCAAAAAAATGTTAAGGGCCTCGGGGCGAAGCCGCGCACCCGCACACACGGGACATGGCTCCGTGCCGAAAAAGTGCTTGGTGCCAAGCCCGTTGCACTCCGGACACGCGCCGTACGGCGAGTTGAACGAAAAAAGACGCGGCTCGATTTCCGGGAAAGAAAAGCCGTCGTAGGGACACATGAACTTCGCGGAAATAAGCCGCTCGGCGCCCCCTGGCTCTTCAAGCTTCAGAAGCCCGTTTGATTCGGTAAGCGCGCGCTCGACGGATTCGGAGAGGCGCTCCCGCGCGCCGCTTTTCTTGTCCTCAAAATCGCTCACAAACATCTCGTCAACAAGAATGTCTATGTTGTGTTTCTTGTACTTCGTAAGCACGATGCGCTCGCGCAGACTCATCAATTTTCCGTCAATTTTTGCCTTTTCGTATCCCTTCCCAAGCATGTCGTAGAGCAATTGGTAATACTCGCCCTTGCGCCCGACGACGAGCGGCGCAAAAATACGCAGTTTTGCCGTGCGGACGGGCACGCCCAGCACTTCTTTGTCGGATTTCTTTGATGTCGCGGCGGAGACAGTTTTCAAAATGGTCTCAAGTATTTCTTCGTTGGACAGTTTTTTAATTTCCCGGCCGCAAAGTAAGCAGTGCGGCTTCCCCACACGCGCATAGAGGACGCGCAAGTAGTCGTAGATTTCGGTAATGGTCGCCACAGTTGAACGCGGGTTATTGGAACGGCTTTTTTGGTCTATGGAAATGGCCGGAGAAAGACCGACGATTTCGTCCACGTCCGGCTTCTGCATGGTGTTTAAAAACTGCCGCGCGTAGGCGGAAAGAGATTCAACGTAACGACGCTGTCCCTCGGCAAAAATGGTGTCAAATGCCAAAGAAGACTTCCCCGAACCGGAAAGCCCTGTAAAGACGATCATTTTGTTGCGCGGCATCTCAACCGTAATATTTTTGAGATTATGCGTCCGCGCGCCTTTGACGATGATTTTATCTTCCATATTATTCGTGATTTCCATCCGATATACCAAAGAAGAACCGCCCCCGGCTTGCGCATAGGGGTAGGTACGAATGAGAGCATACCACACGCCTGACAAAAAAGAACCCGCCTCCTTGACCTATTTCTTTTTTTGGGTATTAGCCTCGGTAAGAGCCGCGATTTCGTCACGTAAAATCGCCGCGGTCTCAAAATCAAGCTCCTTAACCGCTTCGCTCATCTGCCGTTTTTTCTCCGCGATAAATTTTCTCGGATTTCTTTTGTAGAGTTCTTCGTCAACGGAAAGTAACGTACCAACGGCTTTTTGATGTTCGGTGCGCAATTCATCGGTAATATTGCGGATGCTTTTAATGATGGTTTTCGGCGTAATGCCGTGTTTTTCATTGTACGCGAGCTGTTTCGTGCGCCGGCGGTCGGTTTCTCCGATAGCCCTTTCCATGGAACCAGTCTCGTAATCGGCGTAAAGAAGAACGCGTCCCAATACATTTCTTGCGGCGCGCCCTATCGTCTGGATAAGAGATGTTTCGGAACGCAGAAATCCTTCCTTGTCGGCATCGAGAACCGCCACCAGCTCCACTTCCGGCAAATCGAGTCCTTCGCGCAATAAGTTGACCCCGACAAGCACTTCGAATATCCCTTTGCGGAAACTGGTGAGAATTTCAATGCGCTCGATAGTTTTTATGTCGCTGTGAAGGTACTCGGCTTTTATTCCGCGTTCTTTCAAAAACTCGGAGAGGTCTTCCGCCATTTTTTTTGTGAGCGTCGTGACGAGCACCCGCCCGCCGCGTTTCGTTACAATCTCCGCTTCCTGTATGAAATCCTGTACCTGCCCGGAATAACCGCTTCTCTCCACAATCGGACGGACAACAATCTCGGGGTCTATGAGGCCCGTTGGACGGATAACTTGCTCCACCACCCGTCCTTCAGGCGGTTTGCTGTGTTCATACTCATACGTTCCCGGCGTCGCCGAGGTGTAGAGCAATTGCCCCACTCTTTCTTCAAATTCTTCAAACATGAGCGGTCGGTTGTCAATAGCGGAGGGCAAGCGAAAACCGTGCTCGACGAGGGTTTCTTTGCGCGAACGGTCTCCCGCGTACATGCCGCCGAGCTGGGGCAAGGTGACGTGCGATTCATCGATGACCGTCAGAAAATCCGGCGTGCCGTCTTTTGCGTGCGGAAAATAGGAGAGCAGGGTTGACGGCGGCTCTCCGGCGGAACGGCCGTCGAAGTGGCGCGAGTAGTTCTCAATGCCGTTGCAGTAGCCGATTTCACGGATGAGCGCGAGGTCGTGGTTTGTCCGGCGCTTGATGCGCTCCGCTTCCAGCAATTTTCCGCCGCGCTCAAATTTCTTCAGCTGAACCGCGAGCTCCGCTTTGATGTCTTTCATCGCGCGGGCGCGCTCTTTCTCCGGCGTCACAAAGTGCTTTGCGGGAAAAAGAAAAAACGATTCCGGCGTCCGCAGAATACGTCTCGATATGCCGTCGATGACGTCAATCCCCGCGATGCGCTCATCCTCAATGCGCAAGCGGTAGATGACTCTTTCGCTGGTCGGCATGATTTCAATGCTGTTTCCCACCGCACGGAACAGCCCCGGTTCGAGATCTGCATTAGTCCGTTCAAAATAAACGCCGACGAGCGCGCGAATAAACTGCGCGCGGTCAATGGCCTCGCCTGCGCGTATTTTCAGATTGACTTTTTCGTACTCATCGGGACTTCCGAGACCGTAGATGCAGGAAACGGATGCGACCACAATAACGTCTCGCCGGGTTAAAAGCGCCTGCGTGCTTGCGTGCCGGAGACGGTCTATTTCCTTGTTTATCATCGCCTCCTTCTCAATGTAGGTGTCCGTCACCGGCATGTACGCCTCCGGCTGGTAGTAGTCGTAGTAAGAGACAAAGTAGTGCACCGCCGCGTCGGGAAAAAACTCGCGGTACTCCTGCGCAAGCTGTGCGGCAAGCGTTTTGTTATGCGCAATGACCAGCGTCGGCTTTTGCACCTTCTCGATTACATTGGCAACCGTAAACGTCTTTCCCGAGCCGGTAACGCCGAGGAGCGTCTGATGGCGCATACCATCTGCAAGTCCTTTGACAAGCGCGGCAATAGCCGCAGGCTGGTCTCCTGCGGGGTTGAATCCTTTTCGCAATTTGAATTTTTCCACCCGTCCACTCTACTTCACTGCACGCATAAAAAAAAGGGCGGCCTCGCAATGTTTTGCAACAACGCTATGATTTGTAGGTTCTCAAAAATTCCTCTTTGAAACTGTCAAAATTCTCCTCAAGAATAGATTTCCGTATTTTTGCCACCAATGAAACGATGAAGTGGAGATTGTGCACCGAAGCGAGCGTTGCCCCGAGCATCTCTTTCGCGCGAAAAAGATGGGAAAGATATGCACGGCTTACGCCCGCGCACGTGGAACAGCCGCAGACTTCATCCGGCTTTGAAAAATCATTCGCGTACTTTGCGTTTTGTATATTGATTTTCCCGCGGGCCGTGTACAGAGTTCCGTTGCGCGCGTTTCGGGTTGGCGCAACGCAGTCAAACATATCCACGCCGTTTTCAATTCCAACGAACAAATCCGCAGGCTCCCCGATACCGAGAAGATGTCGCGGCTTTTCCTCGGGAAGAATCTCGTTTACCCACAGAAGCGCCTCATCGAGGTCTTCTTTGCTAAATGAGCCGCCGATGCCGTACCCGTCAAAATCCATTCCTCCAAGAACTCTCGCGGACTCTTTGCGGAGGTCTTCAAATTTTCCTCCCTGCACGATGCCGAAAAGAGCCTGCGTTTTTGACGCTTCGAAATTCCGCCGATGGGACGCGAGGGAGCGTTTTGCCCAGCGATGCGTCCGTTCCATCGCCTCTTTTTGGTACTCGTATCCCGCCCTCGGAGACGTACATTCGTCGAATGCAAACATAATGTCGGCGCCGAGCGCGTGCTGTATTTCAACGGAACGCTCCGGAATAAAACGATGGAGCGAGCCGTCGATGTGCGACGTGAACGTGACGCCTTCTTCGTCTACTTTCGCCAGCTTTCCGTGCGATGTTGCGAGGTCTTCGTCAAATACCGCGGGAATATTCTCCTCCGCGAAAGCGGTTTCCCCGACGAATTTATTCAGACCTTTTTCAAACCCCTCGCCGAGAGAAAATACTTGGAAACCGCCCGAATCAGTCACGGTCGGCCCTCTCCAATTCATAAACTTCCCGAGTCCGCCCGCTTTTTTCACAATGTCCTCGCCCGGCTGAAGGTACAAATGGTACGTGTTGGCAAGAACCGCCTGTGCGCCGAGCCGCTTCACATCCTCCGCAGTCAGCGCTTTGACGGTCGCTTTGGTTCCAACGGCAATAAACGCCGGCGTTTCAATGACTCCGTGCGGAGTTTCGATGCGGCCAGCGCGGCCGAGTTTTTCCGGCAGATGTTTTTCTATTTTGAACGATATGGGTTGCCGCATGCGAGCTAGAATACGGGAAGGTACGTAAAACGGCAAACTCGCGCATCCGCGAGTTTGCCGTTTATCGTCTACCCGTTATTTGCTTACCTGGAGAAGTTCGACTTGAAAAACAAGTGTTGCATTCGGCGGAATGGGACCGATGCCTTTTTCTCCGTATGCAAGTCCCGAAGGAATGACAAGCGTGCGTTTGCCGCCGACTTTCATGCCGACAAGTCCCTGCTCCCAGCCGGGAATCACCTGGCCGACGCCGAATTTGAAGCTGAACGGCTGGTTGCGGTCGTACGAGCTGTCAAATTTCGTTCCATCGGAAAGCGTTCCGACGTACTGTACGGTAAGCGTGGCACCCGAGACAACCTGCTCGCCGATGCCGACGACATCATCGCGGATACTCAAACCATTACCCGACGCTTCCGGTACGGCTGCCTCATTTTGCGCTCCCTGAATATTTGATGGTTGCTGTGATGGTGACATAGGTGTGAGATAAAAAAACATTCCGACAACGACAATTGCAAGAATGACCGCGACAGTCTGGATAATTTTTTTCTGATGCATTAGAAAATTTTAGCTACTAAGCGAAAAACACTTCCCCAGTATACGAGAAAAACGTAAAAAAATAAACAAGATATCCACTTCCGCCGGCACGCACATCTTACTCTTTCCGCCTCGCTCTGGAGCGTTCCGTCTCCGACAAATACTCCTTGCGCAGGCGAACGCTGTGGGGAGTAATCTCCAAAAACTCATCCTCCGCCATGCTCTCAAGCCCGCGTTCAACCGTGAGCGTAAAGGCGGGCACGAGCGTGATATTCTCGTCGGATCCGGAAGCGCGCATGTTGGTCAATTGTTTTCCTTTCGTCGGATTGACCGGCATTTCCTCGCCTTTTGACGTGTTTCCGATGACCATGCCTTCGTAGACCTCCGTATTCGGTTCGATGTAAAGAGTGCCGCGTTCCTGAAGATTCCAGAGCGCGAAGCCGAGCGCCTTTCCGCTTGCCATTGAAATCATGGACCCGGCGAGTCTCTTGCGTATCTCGCCCGCCCACGGACGAAAACCGACAACGCGGCTCGCCATGATTCCCTCGCCTCGCGTATCAACCACAAACTGACTGCGGTACCCGAGAAGTCCGCGCGTCGGAATCTCAAAAAGCATCCGCGACGCCGTGTCGTTCTGCCGCAGGTCGGTCATCCGCCCGGCGCGCCGTCCGAGTTTCTCGATAATCGCCCCCTGAAATTCATTCGGCGTATCAATGGTTACTTCTTCAAACGGCTCGAGTTTCACTCCGTTCTCCTCTTTGAGAATAACCTGCGGCTGAGAAACCTGCAATTCGTACCCCTCACGCCTCATATTTTCAAGAAGAATCGCTATGTGCAGTTCTCCGCGCCCGTAGACGCGGAAACGGTCGCCGGAAGAAAAATCGACTTTCAGCCCGACGTTTACTTCAAGTTCTTTCTCGAGACGTTCGCGAATCTGCCGTCCCGTCACGAATTTTCCTTCGCGGCCGGCAAACGGAGAATTGTTCACCAAAAAAGAAAGAGATATCGTGGGTTCATCCACCTGAATCGCCGGAAGAGCCTCCTGTTCCGGATTCGCGCATATTGTTTCGCCGATGTAAATATCCGGAATTCCGGCCAGCATTGCGATGTCTCCGGCGAAAACTTCCTGCGTCTCCTCTCTCGCAATGCCGTTAAAGGTGAATAGTTTGGTTATTTTTGCTTTCGTCATTTCGCCGTTCATTTTTTTCACGTACACGGTGTCGCCGGTTTTTACCGCGCCGTCGTAGATGCGAACCACGGCGAGACGGCCGAGGAAACTGTCGTACGCGAGATTGAACGGCTGGGCGCGAAGCGGCACGTCCGTGAAGGACGGCGCGGCGGGAACCTCGCGCACAATGGTGTCAAGGAGCGGGACAAGGTTGTGCGACTCATCAGCAAGATTCATTTTTGCAATTCCTTCCCTCCCGATTGCGTAGACGGTCGTAAAATCAATCTGTTCGTTGTTCGCGCCAAGCTCAATAAAGAGTTCCAGAATTTCGTCGTGCGCGCGCTTCGGGTCCGCGGCGGGCTTGTCTATTTTGTTGAGAATGACGATAGGCTTCATGCCAAGCTCAAGGGCTTTTTTAAGCACAAACCTCGTCTGCGGCATCGGGCCTTCCTGCGCATCAACAACCAAAAGCACGGAATCAATCGACCGGAGCACCCGTTCCACTTCCGAGCCGAAATCGGCGTGCCCCGGCGTATCAACAATGTTTATTTTCGTTCCTTTATAGATTGTCGCGGTATTTTTCGCGTAAATCGTAATACCCCTTTCCAGCTCAAGGGTGTTTGTGTCCATGCTCATACCCTCGGAAAACGCCCCTGTCTCCCGCATAATGGCGTCAGTGAGGGTCGTCTTCCCATGATCCACGTGGGCAATAATGGCAATGTTTCTAATTTCCATGATTATTTCAGTTTCAGTGAAAACAAAAAATCCCGCGAAGGGACTTCTGCGCCGCTCATACTACACCAGAAAATAATATTTGTCGATGTCTTTCAAGTCTACTTCAAGGAATTTTTACTTGATGAATTGAAACGTTTCGGCTACCCAGTGAACCTCGTTTGCATACTGGCGCAACCGTTCTTCGGGAATGTCAGCGGAATCCGCTTTTTCACGGTAGCGGTTTCCCGTTTCAAGTTCTTCGAGCACAAAACAAGCATTGTTGCGGACGGTGCGGTAGCTTATCCCCTGCAGATATTGCATCATGCCCGCGCTTTCAATAGGAACGACGGCCCACGTTGCTCCGCCGAATGTCGCCGTTGCCGTACTCACAGGCTCGCCGGGATTCGGTTTTAGGCATCCGGC
>CAYHWH010000010.1:0-11396 GCA_964360325.1 uncultured Candidatus Saccharibacteria bacterium
CCCCGGGGGGAAGACTTTCAGCGAAATAGGAATCCCGTCTTCAAAGACGACGATGGAAACCGTTTCCGCGCCGATGTTCGCGAGCACGCAGCCGGCCTTTTTCTGGGTCTTGGTCAGCGTGACGAAGCTCGCCGCAAGCGGGGAGGCCATCACGTCTTCGACTTCTATGCCGGTCGATTCAACCGCCTGCACCAAGTCATTGAGGTGTTGTTCGATGCAGGTGATGAAGAGCGTCTGTACGGAAAGCTTCGAGCCTTTCATGCCGATGGGGTGGTTCCCGAGAACGGTCTCGCCGTCGAGTTTGAAAGAGAGCGGGACGGAGTGGACGATTTTGCGATTAAGAAGAATCTGTTTCGGGATCGCATGTTCGCTCGCGGCGGCGGCGTTTTCAACGTCGCGTTCCGTGATTTCGGAGTCGGCGCGCGAAACGACGGCCTCGCCCTTGCTGAAAAATTCATCAAGGCTGACGCCGCCGATGGAGATGTAAGCTCGCTTCGGTTTTACCTGCGCGGTGTGTTCCGCCTGCGCGAGCGCCGCTTTGACGCTTCGCGCAACATCGCCCTGGTTGATGATGTAGCCGTGGCGAAGTCCTTTTGATTCGGCAATTCCCGTTCCAAGAATCTGCGGAGTGCCTCGTCCTTTGCCGTTCGTGCGCTCAGCAATAACAGCCTTCACTTGATGTGTGCCGATGTCGATGCCTAACGCGATGTGTCGTCGTGCCATGGTATGTAAAAAGGGAACTGTCGCATGCGTTTCTTGAAAGAAAAACCCCAAGTGTCTGATATCCCAGAACGAGTCAGGGCAAACTAGAACGAAAAATATTTTTTCGCCGCCGCTTCACGCCGCTCCATTGTACTACCATGGGACATCCCTTTCAAATGAAAAAGTCCGTGGATAAAAAGCTCCGCGACAAACCTCTCCGGTGTGCTGCCAAACGCGCGCGCCTGCCGTTTCGCTTCAGTCGGGCAGATAAGTATTTCTCCGGCGTTTTTCTCGAGTGGAAAAGAAAGCACGTTAGCCGCTTTATTTTTCCCCCGGTAGCGTTTATTGAGGCGGCGCGACTCATTCGGGCCGATGAATGCAAGCGAAAGTGTATAGCGTTTTCCGAGTACGTGTTCTTTGATGCGTGCAAAAAGTTTACCCCGCGGTACGCGGGGTTTCTTCAATACGGAAGTTATGGAGAATGTACCGACAGGCATTATTTCCTCTTGTGGTAGACGGGACGCTCCGCCATTTTGCCCCAGCGAATGAGCTCTTCTATTTTTTTGCGCTTGGCGAGCGATTTAAGGGTGTGCCTCTTGCGCGAGATTTTTGACTCGGGACGTTCGTGGTAGCGAATGGAACGGACCTTGCGCAGAATTCCCGCGCCCTGGACGCGCTTCGTGAAGCGGCGCAAAAGATTTTGCGCGCTTTCGCCGTTCGTGTTTTCTACCTCGACGTTTACCATAGGTGAACGGAAAGGGTATCACGCGCGCGCGTAAGACGCAAGCCCTTTAGGCGAGACTTTTCAGATACAAGGAAAGACGCGGAATGGAAACCGTGTTCTGCGCGCGCGTCTCTATGTCGCGGACGATGACAGTATCTTCAAGCGCCTCTTTTTGTCCCATAATGAGTAAGTACGGAATGCCGAGTTTCTCCGCGGAGATGAGCTGTCCCGAGAGCTGGTCGTGATGGAATGCTTGGTGGACGGAGATTCGCGCCTTGCGCAAAAGATCAAGCACCAAAAGACTTTTTAATTTTGCCTCGGTGCCGATGTGGACAAAATACGCTTTCGGCGGCTGTTTGCGTGTCTCGATTTTCATGCGGCTTCGGGAGAGGCGCCGCGGGTAGAAAAGGGAAATACCGACTCCCGCGGCATCCTTGCGCGACGTGACTCTGCGCGCGAGGTCGTCGTATCTGCCGCCGGTGGCGAGCAGGTATCCTTTTTGTTTGTTTGCGAACGGCTCTTCCTCATGTTCCTCCGATTTTTTCTTTTGCGCTTCTTTTTGCGCCTCCGTAGGGGTGCGGCGTATTTCAAAGACGATTTTTGAGTAGTGATCGCGCGGGCCAAAAAGAGAATCTTTCACTGCGTAGGGAATGCCCAGGCGTTCGAGGTATTCAAGCACCTCCCGAAAATGAACGCGTCCCGCCTCATTGAGGAAATTCATCACGCGCGGCGCCGTACCCTGGAGCGCGCGGCAGTCTTCGTTGTCGCAGGAGAGAAGGCGCAGAACGTCTTTCACGAAATTGTGACGGCACTGCGCGTGCATGTCGTTGAGGTGCCGGCGGTAGTGAGCCGAGAGTTCGCGGGTGAAGCGCGTGAAGGAGTCGCGGTTTCCGATGCCGTTTAAAATAACTTCCGCGTCATCGACGCCGTTCTCCTCAAAAATGGAAAGCGTGGTCTTAATAAGAATCGCTTCGGCAATACTCTTGCTCGTGCCGACAACTTCAAGATTAAGTTCGGCTTGGTCATCCTCGGTTTTTTCAAAAAGAGAGCGCGGGTGTTCGTTGACGTAGAAAAAAAGGAGCGGTTCCGGCAGACGACTTCCTGCGGGGAAACAGACGGAAGCGATGGAAGCGTGGTCTCCCGTTTTCAGACGGGGCGAAGCGTGCCCCTTTTCCTGTCCCTTGATGGCGTTCTCAAAAGGTTGGAATCCGTAGTAGGAAGCGACATTGAGTGCTCGTTTGAAAAAATCCCGCGGCAAGGTAGGTTCTTTTTTTGTTTTGGTCATACGGTTTTTGTGCGACGCTTACTTTTGCGAAGAAACTCCGGGAAAAATTTCCGCCTGTGAAAGGGGCAGAAGGCGAATAATAGCTCTCCCTATGATATTTTCTTTCGGCAACGGTCCCCAGATGCGCGAATCCGAGCTTTCCGGACGGTTGTCCCCCATGACGAAATATTCCGATTGGCTGAGGGTTACTTCCGTATTGATGCCGTTCCCTTCGTTCACGACGTACGGCTCGTCGAGCTGAAATGAGGCGGCGGCGCCGGCCCGTACGATGACGACAGCTTCGCTTTTGATGTTCACGGTCTCGCCGGGGAGCCCCACGATACGTTTGATGAAAAATTTCGACGGGTCGAGCGGGTAGCGGAAAATAATAATATCGCCGCGCTTCGGTTTTTCAAACCGGTAGCTGACTTCGTCCACGATAAGGTACTGGCCCGTATCAAACGTCGGGTCCATGGAGGCGCCGGAGACGATAAACGGCTGGGCGATGAAGAGGCGGATGGGGAAGACGACGATGGCCGCGATGATGGCGAACTGGAGTATCTCTTTCAAAAAACTTCCGCGATTTTCTTCCATAGGTGCGCGCATTGTAGCACCCGCGCATGCGCGTGCAAGACACAAAATGATTTTCTTGTGCTATAATGTGGTTCGCGAAGAAGCAATGCCGGAGCACGGATATTTTTTTGGTAAAAAATTCCTCGAGCTCACGCCGTCGCGTTCGCTAGTCTCCGGCATTGCTCTTCGCTCGCCTATATATTCTAAATTACCATGTCATACATCATCGCAGGACTCGGAAATCCGGGAAATGAATACGAAGGAACGCGCCACAACGCCGGGCGGAGCGTCGTTTCCGCGTTTGCGCTCGTGAATGATTTTCCGGAGTGGAAATTTGATAAAAAAACACAGTCGCTTCGCGCGGAAGGAAAGATTGGAAAAGAAAAAACGTTGCTCCTGCTCCCCGAGACGTATGTGAACAAATCAGGAAACGCCCTGAAGCCGCTCATCACGAATAAAAAGAAAGCGCACTCCCTCATTGTCGTCCACGATGACCTTGACCTACCACTCGGCAAGCTAAAAGTTTCTTTCAACAGAAGTTCCGGCGGACACCGCGGAATAGATTCCATCATTCGCGCAATCAAAACGAACGAATTCATCCGCCTGCGCATCGGCGTCTCGCCCTCGACGCCCTCCGGAAAGACGAAAAAGCCCCACGGCGAAAAAGAGGTCATTAAATTCGTGCTTGGAAAATGGAAAGGGGAACAGGAAAAGAATTTTAAAAAAGTCGTGAAGCACGCGTGCGAGGCCCTCGCGACGATTGTCACGGAAGGAAAAGAAAAAGCGATGGGGGAGTTCAATTCCTGATAACAAAAAAGGTGGTAAAGCTGTTTGAATTACTTCCTCACTACGGCGAGTTCAATAGGGTATAAGCTACGCAAGAACGGAAGTGCAACAATTGCTCCTGCATTGATAACGAATGTATGATAGCCTGTGGTTTGGCGGAAACAACCGAACCAAGGAGCTTCTATCATGCCCAAAAAAGTCGGAGGTGAACGGTCCATCGACATCACCGACGAGGTGGTGGCTGAAATTCGGCGACTTGCCCAAGAACAAGGAGTCGCCGTTGACGAAATCCTCAAGGAAGCCAAGAAACGGCTCACTGCAAAAATCAAACGCGCAAGCCGAAAAAAGAAAACATAAGCTTGCCGGTCTTTGGCAAAACCTCCCGACCTTCTTACTCGGGAGGTCTTTTTTTTGTGGAAATTCTACCAATACGGGAATAGTTGCACAAAAATTCCACGGTAGTCCGTGGAATTTTTACTTGAGCGAGATATTCTTTTTGCAATGCCTTGCACAGGCCGGCGGGCCGAGCAGAGCAATTCGCCAGGAGGCGAACATGCGTGCATTGCAAAAAGAGATATCGAGCGTTATTTTTTGTCGCCCGCAAACGAAAGCGCCATACGCTGTTCCTTCGGATCGAAGAGAGCGATGGCAAACGGATAGGTTCGGCCGAGCTCGAGGTTCTGCCGAAGTTTCTCTTCACTCCCGAACTCCGAGACGTGCACGAGCCCCGCAACGCCTTCTTCAATAGAGGCGAGTGCGCCGTGGCGGTTGAATTTGATGATGACGCCGTTGACCGCGTCGCCTTTCTTGTACTTTGTGGAGGCGTCGGTCCACGGATTTTCCTTGAGCGCTTTGATGGAGAGGGAAATCTTACCGTCTTTGATTTCTATGATTTTCGCGCGCACTTTATCGGCGATTTTGTAGAGCGCGCGCGGGTCTTCCACGAGGCCCCAGTCAATCTCGGAAATGTGGACGAGCCCTTCAAGCCCCTCTTCAATCTTTACGAAGACGCCGAAATCAACGACGCCGGTTACATCGCCCTCAACCGCCTCACCCACTTGGTAGCGGTCTATAATCTGCTGTTTCTCTTTTTGCTCAAGGTCTTTCTCGGAGAAAATAAGTTTTCCTTCTTTCGGGCTCGCGGTGATGATGGTGACGGAAAGCCGCTGTCCGATGAGTTTTTTCAGCTCTTCAAGAATGCGCTCCTTGTCTCCGTCCTGCACGCGCGGGTAGTGCTCGGTCTTCAGCTGGGATGCGGGGAGGAATCCCTGAATGCTCTGCCACTCGAGAATGAGCCCGCCCTTGTTGGCGTCTTTGATGGGAAGCTCCAGTATGGTTTTGTTCTTGATCGCTTCTTCCGCTTCAGCCCACATGAGCGCCTGGCGCGCTTCCTTCAGCGATAATTCGATGTAGCCCTCGTAGCCCTCCGGCTCGATGACTTTTGCGGTGATGATGTCGCCCGCGTTGGTGCGGCGGATAATCTCGCGCGCGTTCATGAACTCGCGCCCATAGATGATGCCGGTGCCAAACGGCGCCAGGTCTACGAACAATTTATTCCGGTCAATGGAAATGACGGGACCTTCAACAAGGTCGCCTGTCTCCGGCGGGTTCTTTGAGTCGCTAACGAACCTCGCCATCAATTTTTCTTTTTTTGCTTTTTGCTCTGCTTCTTTTTGCGCGTTCTCGTCAAGGTCCGCCGGAAGGACGGCTGTAGTTGTTTCTTTCATTATAATGCGTACCGCGGAAGATTCTTCAGCCTGTGACACGCGTGGTTCGCGCCGAAGGGGTTACTGCCGTGGTTTGTGCTGCAGGGCCTCTGGGGCGCGTGCGGCGGTTGTTAATAGTTACTCTGCCTCTATAAAAAACAGAACCCGATTGGGTCTAGGGCCCGTCTACAAATATATGCGGAAACGGTTTTTTTGTCAAAGACGCGGTGACTTACTTCTTTTATTTTATAAAAAAATGTGGGCCCGCTGTTTTCTTTCAGCGGACCCTTGGTTTTGGTTGAGGAAAGCTTCAAGCTTTCCTAAAGGAACTGGTCGTCGTTGGTCGGTTTAGGCCGCGAGCGCGGCGCCGACCTGGTGGTTGTCGTTGGCGATGTTGGTGCCGGCGGTGCCGATTTCCATGATGAAATGACTCCAGCGAAATCCGCTAGGGAACGTAGTTCTCTAGCGGATTTCGCTGGAGTCATTTTTTAATCCGCGCTATACTCTCCTCCATGGTCATCACGTATCACGGCGCATCGTACATCCGCGTTTCATTCGGCGACATCACACTCGCCTTCAATCCAATTTCAAAAGACTCAAAGCTCAAGTCCGTGTCGTTCGGCTCGGACGTCGTCCTCATTTCGCTTCCCGACCCTGATATGAACGGCGCGGAGAGCGCGTCGCGCGGCGAACGGGAGCCGTTCGTCATTTCCGGACCCGGCGAGTATGAAATCAAAGAAGTATTCATCAGTGGGTTTTCTTCGCCGTCGCAGTACGGAAAAAAGAACCGCCTCAATACTATCTACCTCGTGTCTCTTGAGGGGATGAACATCTGCCACCTCGGCGCGCTTTCTTCTATTGAGCTTCCGCATGAGGCGAAGGAAGAGCTGGATGACATTGACATTCTCTTTCTTCCCATCGGCGGGGATGGCGTGCTTGACCCGGCAGAGGCGCACAAGCTTGCCGTTTCTCTTGAGCCGCGCCTCATCGTGCCGGTTCACTTCGGCGAGATAGGAGAAAAAGGCGCGCTTCAGAAATTTTTGAAAGAAGAGGGTGATGAAGGACTCAAACCGGTGGAAAAACTGACCGTGAAGAAAAAAGACCTTGAGGGGAAGGAGGGAGAAATTGTCGTGCTGTCATCGTGACGGTTGTTTTCACGAACGTTTTGGCTGCCGTTTCCCGTGTGAAACTCTTCGAGAGAAGCTCCTTATATAGTATGCTAAACGCCAATGCTTGAGCACCTTGACCGACTTCGCCAAAAGCCCTCTCACGAACGTTTCCGCTTCGCGTTCCTTGTTGCGGGAGCTGTCACGGCCGTCATCTTTCTTGGCTGGCTTTTTATATTGCCCGTTCGTTTTGCAAACGAAAACAATGTGGCCGCACCCGCAGCACAAGAGACGATTCAGGAAGCTTCTCAAAACACAGCACAGGATGTGCCGCAAAATTCAAGCGAAAAAGAGTTTTTCTCAGGAATGTGGGACGGTTTCAAAGGCATCGTTTCCGGAGCGGGAAGCGTTTTTGATTCAATCGCGCCGTTCTCCTCGCTTTTCGACGGAGCCACGTTTTTCGTGAAAAATAAAAACGACGGAAACTTTCCCACGGCCTCTTCCTCCGTTTTCAACGTGCCGGAAACGGAGTCTCCGGCGGCGGAATCGGGGAATTAATCCCTTTTTCATTCGCGTCTTTTTGTGCTATACTTGAAGCAACAGTATGGCAGTTTCCAAGGACCAACATAGCGAAGAGGGGGCGTCCCTCCCGAAACGGGAGGGCGTTGTTCTGCGTGACATAAGCCTCGAAATGAAAGAGTCGTACCTCGACTACGCGATGTCGGTCATTACCGCCCGCGCGCTTCCGGATATCCGCGACGGACTGAAACCCGTTCATCGGCGGATTCTCTACACCATGCACCAGATGGGGCTCACGAGCTCCGCGCGCTTCCGCAAATCGGCGGCGGTCGTCGGCGACGTTCTCGGCAAGTACCACCCGCACGGCGATACGGCGGTCTACGATGCGCTTGCGAAAATGGCGCAGTCGTTTTCCTACCGCTACCCGCTCATCTTGGGCCAGGGAAACTTCGGTTCTATTGACGGCGATTCTCCCGCCGCGATGCGCTACACGGAAGCAAAGATGTCTCCGCTCTCCGGAGAACTTCTGCGCGACCTTGAGAAAGACACCGTTGATTGGCGGCCGAACTACGACAGTACCAAGAAGGAGCCGGTCGTGCTTCCGTCCGCGGTTCCCAACGTGCTTCTGAATGGAACGCTCGGCATCGCCGTCGGCATGGCGACCAATATCCCGCCGCACAATTTAGGCGAAGTCGTCGCGGCGACCTCCCACCTCATTGAAAATCCGAGCGCGACGAACGACGACCTTCTGAAATTCATCCAAGGTCCCGATTTTCCGACGGGCGGGGTTGTCTTCAACCAGAAAGACATAAACCACGCATACTCGACCGGCAGGGGCGGTGTTGTCGTGCGCGGCGAGGCGGACATTGTGGAGGACGCGAAGGGAGGCAATCAGATCGTCGTTACCTCAATACCGTATAGGGTCAACAAGGCGGACCTCATCATGAAAATCGCTGAGCTGGTGACGGAGAAAAAGCTCGAGGGCGTGCGGGGCCTGCGCGACGAGTCCACGAAAGACATACGCATCGTCGTCGAGCTGAAAAACAACGCGCACCCGCAGAAAGTGCTCAACTACATCTACAAGCACACGGCGCTCGAGGACACGTTCCACTACAACCTCGTGGCGCTTGTCGGCGGCGTTCCGCAGACGCTCTCCTTGAAAACCATTCTCGAGGAATTCATCAAGCACCGAAAAAATGTCGTGGCGCGCCGGACGCGGTTTGACCTTGCGCGTGCGGAGGAGCGCGAGCATATCCTGCTCGGCCTATCAAAAGCGCTCGACAACATCGACGCCGTCATTAAGACAATCAAGGCGGCGAAAGACGTTCCGGCGGCGCAGGCCGCTCTGTGCGCGAAATTCAAATTTTCCGACAGGCAGGCCGCAGCGATTCTTGAAATGCGCCTGCAGAAACTCGCGGGCCTTGAGCGCAAGAAAATAGAAGACGAGTTGAGAGGAATCCAGATACTTATCAAAGAACTCAAAGAGCTTCTCGGAAGTCCGAAAAAAATTCTCGGCGTCATCAACAAAGAAATGATGGATGCCGTTTCAAAGCATGGCGACGAGCGGCGCAGCAAAGTGGTGAAGCGCGGCGTCATGACGCTCTCCGCGGAGGACTTGATTCCCGACGAAGAGAGCGCGCTTGTCTTGACCTCGGGCGGCTACATCAAACGCACGAATCCGGCCGAGTACCGCAAGCAGAAGCGCGGCGGCGTGGGTGTTATCGACCTCGACACAAAAGAAGAAGATTTCGTGACGACGCTTTTGACGACCTCAACTCACAGCGACCTTTTGTTTTTCACGGACGCGGGGAAGGCGTACCAGATAAAAATGTACGATATTCCGGAAGGCAAGCGTTCCACGAAAGGAAAGTCAGTGATGAATTTTCTCTCTCTATCGCAGGAAGAAAAAGTGACGTCGGTTCTGTCGATGCGAAAAGATGTAAAGGGAGCGAGCGGTTCTCTGATGCTCGTTACCAAGCGTGGCGTCGCCAAAAAAATGAAAGCGGCGAGTTTCCACGACGTCCGCCGGAGCGGGCTCATCGCCGTCCGTCTCCAGAAGGGCGATGAGCTCATTGCGGCGCTCTTCGTCGCCGCGGGAAATGAAATTTCCTTGGTTTCCGCAAAAGGGCAGTCTATCCGCTTCAAAGAATCCGACATCCGTGAAATGGGGCGCGGCGCCGCGGGCGTGCGCGCGATGAAGCTCTCCGGCGCGGACAAGGTTGTCGGCGCAAGCGTCGTCAAGAAAGAAACGAAGTCCTCCGAGTTGCTCGTGGTCACCAAGCTCGGCTACGGGAAGACGACGACGCTCAAAGAGTACAAAGTGCAGAAGCGCGGCGGTTCCGGCATCAAGACGGCGAAAGTCACGGCAAAAACAGGCGAGCTTATCGCTGGACGGATCGTGGACGACGACGAGCGTGCGGACGGGGAAGCCGTCGTCATTTCACAAAAAGGGCAGGTCATTCGCATTGCGCTCCACGAAATTCCATCTCTTGGCAGGCAGACGCAGGGCGTTCGTGTGATGAAACTCCGCCCGGGCGACTCCATCGCGTCTTTCGTGGTGCTCTAAATTTCTCCGCGGGGTATACTGTACCCATGGCGTTTTCCAAGCCCGCGAGAAATATCGGGCACCTCGTACTCTTACCCGGAGAACATGTCGCCGATTTCGGAGCCGGTTCGGGATTTCACAGCATTGCCGCGGCGGAGTTTGTCGGGCCCGGGGGAGTCATCTATGCCATCGACATCCAGCAAGGACTTCTCCGTAGAATCGCGACGCTTGCCCGCGAGTCGGGCCATACAATCCGCGTCGTCCACGGTGATTTGGAGAAACGAGGGGGTAGCATGCTTCCGGATACAAGCGTCAGCGCGGTTATCGCGGCGAACATCCTCTTTCAGATAGAAAAGAAGGAGCGGTTCGTTGAAGAGATTGCGCGCGTCCTGCGCCGCGGGGGCAAGACGCTTGTCATTGACTGGAAAGATTCATACAATAACATTGGCCCGCATCTGGAGAGCGTCGTGCGCGAGGAGGCGGCGCGAAGTCTGTTTGAAAAAGCGGGATTTGTTTTTGAGAAAGAAGTGCCGAATGTCGGCGAGCATCACTACGGATTCATTGTGCGCGCATAGAAATATTTTCAAAAAAGTACACATCGAATGAACTCTATCAGCACATTTCAAGCGGTCATCCTCGGCGTCTTCTTTTTCTTCATTATTGTGGGTGTCATCATATTTGCGGGTATTACCGGAAGCGGTCAGCCGAACCTCGGCGCCATCACGATATGGGGAACATTTGGTGGAGAGAAGTTCAACCAACTTCTCTCAAGCATGGATATCTCAACAAAAGCTTCCGCCGCGTCTATGACGTATGTCGAGAAAAATCCGGCGACGTTCGGCAGTGAACTCGTGAATGCAATCGCAAGCGGCAGGGCACCATCTCTGGTGCTTCTTCCGCAGGAACTTCTGCTTGCCGAACGCGACAAGCTTCTTCTCATACCGGAGGCGACACTCTCGTCGCGCACCATCAAGGATACGTTCGTACAGGAGGGGGAATTGTTTTTTGCCTCCGGCGGCGGAATATACGGCATCCCTTTTTCAGTCGACCCTTTGGTAATGTACTGGAATCGCGATTTGCTTTTCGGAAGCGGAGCGAGCAACCCGCCGAAAACGTGGGACGATATGGTCGCGCTTGCGCCGAAACTCTCCGTTCATAGCGGGAATGGCACTATTACCAGGAGCGCCGCGGCGCTCGGCGGATGGAACAATAATGAGAATGCCAAGGCGATTCTCTCCGCGCTCTTCTTTCAGGTGGGAACGCCCATTGTCGGTCTCTCATCGCAGGGAACTCCCGCCGCCCTCCTCGATGTCTCCTCCGGGGATGTGCTTGCGACCGCGGACTCCGCGCTTCGTTTCTATACGGACTTCGGCAATCCCGCAAAGACGACGTACTCGTGGAACCGCGCGCTTCCCGAAGCGCGCAGGCTTTTCGTCGGAAGCTCGCTCGTTTTCTACTTCGGTTTCGCGAG
>CAYHWH010000011.1:0-11248 GCA_964360325.1 uncultured Candidatus Saccharibacteria bacterium
TCGGCGATTTTTTTCGCCATGAATGTGCCGTTGACCGATACTTCTATCGCTTTCGGCATAACAACCACTTTTGCACCGCTCCACAACAGAGAAAAAAGAAAGAAAAGAAAAATACTGAACACGACAACACCGACTCCCCACAGCATATAACGAGGACGTCGCGGTTCTTCTTCCTGATGGGATTCCCCGTGGTACGGCTCACGCGGCGGCTGCCCGAATTGTCCGCGATTTCCAAAAGAAAGAGGGACTTCGGTCCGGCGGGACTCCTTCTTGAGCGTAATGTTGCGAATTGATCTTTCCATCGGAGAAATTGGTGAAGGAGGTAAAACGTCTTGCATCTGTTTTCTTCCTAGTTCCACGGATTTTATTGTAGCACAAACCTTTTACGCGACCTTTTCTTTGTGTGGATAAATTGGGACAAGGAAGCGGGGCGGCGTTTGCTTTTCCTGCTTCGCCTAACGGACAGAGGAAGCGGAATATGTGCGGGAAATAGCCTCCCAAGAGATCCCGCTTCCATGACGATTGCCGTGTCTCCCTCTCCTTCACCTCCTGTTTCTTCTTTTAATTCGCTACTCTTTCCCCGAAGCAGAGAGCTGAAGTGCTCCGCGGTGAGCGGAACGACGCGGGAGAAACCCTTTTTCGTTTGTTCCTTTTGACAGAAACGCAGAGATTGTGCGAACCACTCCGAAACATCGGAATCGGCGATGAGAAATATGTGTTGGCAGAGAAATGACGTTTCCGCAACGGGAGCAATGGCATCTGTGAAAAATTTTTCCCAGAGCGTGCGCGCGGAAAGGAGAGCATTTTTTGTTTTCTCCGGGAGGGGGTGTTCTTGTTCCGCGAGAAAAAATTGCATAAGCGTCAGGGCTTCCGACTCTCCGGAGGAGAGAGTTTTTTCCAACATTCGAAGTATGGTGTTTCTGCCGGAAGGAAACGAGACCGATTCTTCAAAATATCCTCCGTGTACTACGGATATATCCGTCACTTCTCCCGTGACGTGCACAACGAGAAACTGGTCATTGACGGTAAAAAGGTCCCGCAAGGATAAAAATGAGGCAAGAGAAAAAGAGTGGAAAAATATTTCCTGTTCGTGAAAAGAGTGCCGAACAGTGTTTTCGATATCCGTAACGATTTTTTTCGGTGCCTGCCCCACGTATACGGTTACCTCAAGCCGTTTCGCCTCTTTCCCGTACGGCATCGCCGTTTCGTATCCGTTCAGGCGTACCTGAATTATTTTTTGTTCAATTAGAACCGTTTCTTTGTCCGGATCGATTTCCGCAGTTAAGGCCCGGGGAGTGGCGTTTTTACTTGCCCCGCCATCGGCGGGGTGGACAAGAAGATTTTCAATGAGTTCGTTTGTTACTAAAAAATTTTGAGACTCTTCATATACGAACGTTTTTGTGCGCGCGGCATACCAAGGAGAAGAAAGGACGCAAGCGATTTTTGTGACAGGAACTCTTTTAAAAAAAGCCACTCGAGCGAGCCGTTCAGCGATGGTATTGACCGAAGCTTCCATTATTTTCAGGAGTCGTCTTGTGTTGAGTCTGTTTGGAGAAAGCGTGGAAACGCGTGTGGTGTAGAGAATTTCCGGCGAATTTATTTTTGATAAACGAACGATTGCACCGCCAACGCTTGCGCTGCCGATATCAAACAGCGCCACGATAGATTCGTCCGATTTTCTTCCTAAAGGGAAAAAGCGCATTGCGGATTCAGTATAACGCGCAAAGAACTTCGCTTGCAATGAAAATTACTGCAAAACCGCCTTGATGCGGCGCCACACACTGATACAGCGTACGCTCACTGCGTCACCGTACCTCGCACCAAAGTGACAAACTTGGAAGTGGAAGTCCACTTCCAAGTTACCCCGGGTGAAACCAACTCTTTTCTTTATGTCTCAATGAGTAACGATACAAATTCTTTATCTTGGGTTCGTCGTTCCAAAGTTTCGTCTAAAGAACTTAGCGCAAAATCTTTGTATGCTCCTCTGGTCTGAAATTGTTCGAGAATAATATCGGTAGTGCATACACCGGACGCACTGGTTTTTATATACTCATTCCAACTCGACACGCTCGCCACCAACTTGGACGTTGGACTTCCAAGTTGGTGGACGCGATCATTTAGGTTGATATACGCACTCACGTGCAGTAAATATTCATTTGAATCGACATGAACACTCTTAAATCGCCCCTGAAATAAACCGCCTGTTCGCCGGTGTTTGATATTAAAATATTTTGTATACCCTGTTCCGAGCCGATGCATAAACTTCTCAATACCCCGTTCTGAAACCTGTTCCAGCAAAAAATGAAAGTGGTTCGGATTAAGACAGTAAGAAATGATATGTACTAATTTTTTCAGCGATTTGGACGTTGGACTTCCAGGTTGGTGAGTTCGAGTTTGAAATGAATTTTCGTAAATACTCCCAATCGGCTCTACGGTATTAAATTCTAAAATACTTTGAAGGAAACGGCTGATATCATTCTGGTCGGCAAAGATGATTCGCCTATCCGTCCCGCGGTTATAGATATGATAAAACTCACCGCTGACGAAAGGAACCTTGCGCATGTGTCAAAGATACCACTTGGAAGTCCAACGTCCAAGTCCAAGAAAGGACGCAAGCGATTTTTGTGACAGGAACTCTTTTAAAAAAAGCCACTCGAGCGAGCCGTTCAGCGATGGTATTGACCGAAGCTTCCATTATTTTCAGGAGTCGTCTTGTGTTGAGTCTGTTTGGAGAAAGCGTGGAAACGCGTGTGGTGTAGAGAATTTCCGGCGAATTTATTTTTGATAAACGAACGATTGCACCGCCAACGCTTGCGCTGCCGATATCAAACAGCGCGACAATAGATTCGTCTGGCGACTTTCTTCCTAGCGAGAAGAGATGCATTGTGGGTTCAGTATACCCGCACACTAACTTTCATAAAAGTTAGTGTGCGGGTATAACGCGCAGTGTTGCTTTGACGCGGCGAATACCGGCGGAGCTCGCCTCTTCCTTGAGAATTTTAAACGTACCCATACCCGCGGTGTTCGTAACGTGCGGCCCGCCGCAGAGCTCGCGCGAGTACACCGACCCGTCGAGGCATTTCACCATGTACACGTTTACCACCTCCGGATACTTCTCCCAGAAGCTTCCCTCGACGCCATCGGCCCTTGCCTGTTCTTTGGGTATCTGCTCAATGACCACATCGCACTTCTTTGCGATCGCTTCGTTCACATACGCTTCAACCTTATCAAGAATTTCTCGCGGCACTTTCTCCGGGTGCGTAAAATCGAAACGGGTGCGCTCCGCGGTGATGTTGGAACCGGCCTGGTGTATGTGGTTGCCGAGGTACTTGCGCAAACCAGCAAGCATAAGGTGCGTCGCCGTGTGAAGCTTTGTCGTCTGTTCACTCGCGTCGGCGAGTCCGCCTTTGAATTTTTGTTCAGAACCGGCACGGGAAAGTTTTTGATGTTTCGCCATCTCCAATTCAAAGTCCGCCTCATTGATACCGATGCCTTTTTCCGCCGCAAGCTCTTTTGTCATTTCGAAAGGAAAACCGAACGTAGAGAAAAGAAGAAAAGCGTCGTGTCCGGAGATATTTTTTTGGGAAAGTTTTTCAAATTCTCGCAGTCCCCGAGAAAGAGTTGCACGAAACCGTTCCTCTTCCAGTGCAATTGTTTCTGCAATATTCTTTTGCTTTTCTTTAAGCTCCGGATAGGCATCTTCATACATACCAGCGACTGACTTCGCCGCCGAAGCAAGCTCGCTTTTTTCGATACCAAGCCTGTCCGCGTACTGTACGCTGCGCCGGATGAGACGGCGGACAAAATAGCCCTGGTCGGTATTTGAAGGAAACACTCCATCGCCGATGAGAAAGACTGCGGCTTTCATGTGGTCGGCAATGATGCGAAACGCCCGCGTCTGCTCCGGAGATTCGCCGTATCTTTTTCCGGAAATCCTCTCCAACACCTCCAGGATAGGCCTGTGGCAAACGGCGATAATGTCGGGGTTCTTTTCCGTAGCCATTGCGAGACGCTCCAGACCGCCTCCGAAATCGACATTTTGTTTCGGAAGCAACCCGAACGAGCCGTCCTGATTTTTTACGTACTGCATGAAGACCGAATTCCCGATCTCAAGAAATCGCCCACAGTCGCAGTTCGGGTGGCAGTGCGCGCCGAATTTTTTGTTATGAGGAACATCGATGAATTCATAAAATACTTCCGAATCCGGCCCACCCGGCTCCCCTACGGGCATGTTCTCGGGAACCCCCGCGCGGCTCCACCAGTTCTTTTTCGCGTCGTAAAAAAAGATGCGCTCCCCTTCCTTCATGCCGCGGTTGTAGCCGTTCGCTTCCGACCCCATAACTGCCTCTTTCGCTTCAATATTTTTCTTCGCGAAGAGCTCTTTCCACATCTCTACAGATTCCGTGTCGCGCGGCAGATTGTTTTTGTCATCGCCAATAAAAACCGTGACGTAGAGGCGGTGCGGATCGAGTTTCAGCGTCTCCGTTAAAAACTCAAAACACCATAGCAGCTGCTCTTTTTTAAAATAGTCGCCGAGAGACCAGTTCCCAAGCATCTCGAAAAGAGTCGTGTGGCGGTTGTCACCGACCTCTTCGATATCCGCGGTTCGAAAAGCCTTTTGAGAATCGGCAATCCGTTTCCCTGCCGGGTGGTTCTTCCCCAGAAGATACGGAACCATAGGCTGCATGCCGGAACCCGTGAAGAGCGTCGTCGGGTCGTTTTGCGGCACAAGCGATGCTGAAGGGATAACCGCGTGTCCGCGTTTTTTGAAAAATTCAAGGTATTTTGTCCGAATTTCCGCAAGCGTCATAGTTTTTTCATACTACCATACGCCCTTTTGCGGGAAAGGTGCCGGCGAGAACACGTACCGTGCCCTTCGGACTGAAATATTTCTTAATGACGCGATTGACGTCGGCAAGCGTCACCGATTGCAAAAAATTTGCATATTCGTCCAGAAACGAAATTTCTTTTTCATCTTCAAGAGTCTGAAGAAGCGCTCCGGCAAACCCGCCACTCGTCGCGAACGAGAGCGCATATGCTCCAAGGAGCGCTTGTTTGTGTTCCAAAAATTCGCTAAGGAGAACTCCTTTTTTCAAAAAAAGAGCCGATTCTTTTGCGATTGCCCGAAGTCCGCGATTGATGCACTGAGGAGCAAACGTTCCCCACACGTACAAACCTCCCTCTTCGTTGTCGGCAAAACCGCTCAGGTACGCGTAGATGCCGTACGTAAGGCCAAGTTTTTCCCGAACCGTTTTCATGAGGCGTCCGTTGAAACCCGGGTTGCCGAGTACCCGGCTCGCAAGTATGAGCGGGTAAAAATCAGGGTGCTTTTTAGTTACAGAAAAACTTTTCCCGATAATCACATCAATGCTTGATTTCCCGGGGAGCGGCACGAGCAGAGGTTTTTTTGGAATATCCGTTTTTTTACTCTGCACACGCACGGCTGGAAAAACCGGTTCGGCAGGCCACGCGTGAAAACATTTCTGAAACAAGCGTGAAAATCTTTTCCCCTCTACGTCACCCGCGGCCGCGACATACATAGTTCCGCGGAAAAACTTTTTGTGAAATGCTTTGAGGCTCTCAATAGTGACGGAGTTAAGAAATTTTTTCTTTTCTTCTGTCAAAAAGGAGCAGTTTGCGTTACCGTAGGGATATATATTTCGAGAAAATACGATGAGGGCCTGTGTTTTTGCGTTTTGAGCCTCAAGCGCAAGCCCCGCCTCGAATTGTTTTTGTATGCGCGCAAGTTTCTCCTGTTGAAATTTTGGGAAGAGAAGCTCTTCGGAGAGAATCGAGAGCGCCTTTGCCGCGTGTTCGCGCAGAGCGGTAACGGTAAACCGAAAACGTTTTCCAGATGCGCTAAAGTGAATTGACGCACCAAGAGAATCAAGCTTTTTCTGCAGGTTCTTTTTCGTGCGTTTTTGCGTACCCTCCTGAAGCATTTCGGCAAGCACCAAAGGAATCATTGGATTTTCCGGAAAAAGAGCCGGGCCGGCGCAAAAACTTCCCGTTATGGTTACCGCCCGCTTGACTCCGGTCTTTGCGACAGCGATGCGCACGCCAGAAGACGGACTGTACACAGCAGCTTTCTCTGCAAGCGCAGATTCATCTTTGAGTTTATTTCTTTTTTTCATGTTCTTCTTTGAGGTAACCTGCGGTTTTTTTGTCGTCGGTGAAATACGTACCGGCGATTCGTTTTATATCCGCGGGCGTTACGTTCCGAATTAGCGTCTCGATACGCTCCGAAAAAGTCCAATCTCCGAGCGACACGCTCTCGCTTACTACATCGGCAAGGGCGCGGACTCCGTCACGATGAAACGCCATATCGGAGAACAGTTGGGCTTTCGCTTTTTTCAATTCTTTCGAGCTAACGCCTTTCGCGGCGATGGTTTTATATGTCGCGGAAATGACACTCTCCGCTTCCTCATGCTTTCCTTTCGACGTAAGCATGACGTATACGATAAAAAGACCCGGGTCGTGGAGCGGATGGGTAAACACATCAACTCCTGCCGCGACTCCCGTTTCGATAAGGTTTTGTTCAAAACGGCTACTTCTTCCCTCATTTAAAATTTTCTGAAGCAAAAGAAATGCCGGCGTATCCGCATGGAGCCCCATTGGAGTTTTGTGTGCGACACCGACAGCTCTCATGCCTCCCGGCCTGAAAAGCGTGACGCGCCGCTCTCCCTCTTGCGGCGGCTCCTCTGTGTACATCGGTGGAATCGGTTCCGTGGATGCTTTGTGTTTTCCGAACTCACGCGCAATTGCGCGAAGCGCTTCGTGTCGCCCTATGTCGCCGAAGACTATCACGGTGGCGTTATTCGGCCAGTAGAAAAGATCGTAGAAAAAGCGGAGACGGGATGTGGGAATATGTTCTATGTCGGAACGCCAGCCGATGGTCGGGTGATGGTACGGATGCGCATGGAATGCCGATCCCCATATCTGTTCGTCGAGGACTTCCATGGGATTATTGCGGCCTCGCTCAAATTCATTTCTCACCACGGGCATTTCTGTTTGCCTGTCGGCATCGGAAAACGTCGCGTTGCGCATGCGGTCCGCTTCTCCTCTGATGGCCAACTCGATATATTCTTTCGGGACAACCTCAAAATACCTTGTCCGATCAAGGTAGGTGTCCGCGTTGAGGTATGCTCCTGTTGTTTCAAGAATATCGTGAAGCAATCCGCCTTTTTCTTTGTTGAAATGTTTTGAACCCTTAAACAGAAGATGCTCGAGCATGTGGGTTGCGCCGGTGTAACCGGCGGCTTCATTGCGCGAACCGACATGGTACGTCACCATAACCACGCCAAGAGGAGCTGACCTGTCTTCATGAAAAAGCACCCGTAGGCCGTTCTTCCGAAGCGTGTACTCTTCAATACCCCCTGTCGCGCGGACAAAAACAAAATCTTTTGGAGCGTTTTTCTTTCTCATCGCGCCAAAGTATATCACCCGCGCATACGAACCGAAAGAAGATACATTTTCTTATATAAACCGCTTCAGTCCCTGAAAATCCCGTATAAGGGTTTCTTTCAATTGCTGATTGTAAATCGCCGCCGCCGGATGGTAGAGCGGAGCGATATGGATACTCCCGTATGACGCTACCGCATTGTACACCTTGCCGTGCGCTTTGCTGATGGGTTCAAGTTCAAACTCAAGGTCGAATTTCTTCATGATGTACTGCATGGAGTAACGTCCGAGCGTCGCGATAACGCTTGGCCGAATTATTTCAATTTGGCGGTCGAGAAACGGTCCGTAAATTTCTATTTCGGACGGAAGAGGGTCTCGGTTCTCCGGCGGACGATCTTTGACAATATTCGTAATGTAAACCTGTTCGCGAGGTACATTAATTGAGGCAAGCAGTTCGTCGAGAATTTTTCCCGCCGTGCCGCAGAAAGGCCTTCCTTGTTTTGCTTCGTTCCGTCCTGGTGCCTCGCCTACGAACATAATTTTCGCGTCGTGACTTCCCTCGCCGATGACGGGAAGGTACCCGTTCTTTTTTCTGTACTCAAAGAGAGGAGAACCGGTAAGCGCCACAACCTCATCTCGTATGAGTTTCATGTGAGCGTATTTTTCTTTGTTCGAGTCCATGCATTCTAAAGCGCTCCCTCGCGCCGGAGCAGTATTTTCTTTTTCGCACCGCCTCTGTTGTATCCGCCGAGGCTTCCGTCCGCACGGATAACCCTATGGCAAGGAATATTCGGATTGCGGTTTGTGTGAAGAATGGCGCCAACTGCCCGCGCCGCACCCCTATTTCCCGCCCTCCTTGCAACTTCGCCATAGGAAAGCGTCGAGCCTCTCGGTATACGACGGACGACGCTAAAGACCTTTTTCGAAAATGTTCGGCTGGTTTGAATTTTCATATATTTTTGTTTTTTTCTTTTCTTTCGATTCCCGTGCCGCGGGAAGTTCGCGTTTTTTTCCGGCGGCGGCCTCGGCGGCGAATTTCCGGTACGTGCAGTACGCGCAATTCGCGTGAGCATTCGGCAAGTTTCCAAGAAGGGATTTTTTTATGTCCAAAAGTATCGTATCTATCCAATCGGTATTTCCTTCGCACGGAAGAATACTCATATCAAACTCAAGCTTGCCGTCGAATTTTTCCGCATCTTTCCTGCCGTTTACAAAAACAAAATACGCCGTCGTGGAAACCTTAAATCCGTTCTTGCGGAAGAGCCATTGATATACCTCCATCTGCCGTTTGTACTGTTCTCCCAAATCCCCGTCGAGCGTTATCTCGTCTCGCGTCGCTTTTGCTTTGTAATCAACAACGAAAAGTTCCCCATCAGGTTTCGCCCAGACATCGTCTATGCCTCCCCGCACGGAGAGGTTTGTGCGCGGGTCGAGATATTCGATGCCGCGGCGCATCGCGTCGCGCCAGGCATCCAAATCTTTATGCTTCAGCGGCACGGCGTCGATATGGTATTGCTTCATGATCGGGTGGGGGTCCTGACTTTCCCGGAGAATATCAAATTCTTTCTTGAGAAGTTCGTCGACGGCGATATTGAGCGTCAGGGGAAACGTTTGCGGCCGGGGGAATCCGAGCCGCTGGTCAAGGTAGAAACAGCGCGGACATTCGACAAATAGATCTATTTTACTGCGGGAAATACGAAACGGTTTCGTGTCCGCCGGGTCGAAATTATTTCTTGCACGAGCTTTGTAGAGAAACGCCATTTCAATAGTATACCCTCTTTTAGTTGTTTCAATTGTTATCGGCTCCTTTTAGGTTGGAGAGTTTTTTTAATTTGTCTTCAAAAAACCACAGAACGTTGAAAACAAAAAGCGTGAGGAAGGTTGCGAATACAGCGACGGAGGAGAGCCCGAAACCGACGGCCATGCCGATGCCAGCGGAGACCCAAAGACCTGCGGCCGTCGTGAGCCCGTGAGGCTGTTGGTCTCCTTCTTTAATAATGAGTCCGGCTCCTAAAAAACCGATTCCGGTAATGATTCCTCCGGCAATAATGAGCACTGAAGCGGCCAGCGCACTTATAACAAAAAGACAGGAACCGATGGTCACGAGCGCATAGGTACGGACGCCAGCGGTCTTTCCAGCGACAATAGAACGTTCAAGTCCGAGAAGGGACCCGAGAACCATGGCAAGAACAAGCTGTCCAAAAAGTACCCCCGTGTGGCTTTGTAGAAATGTCTCAAGCATGTTTGATATTAATTAGAAGCGCTACCGTCGGCCGTTCTGAATTTTACCATAATAGGATTTCCGCCACTATCGCGAAATGGAAAATCGTCCTCTAGATTAAAAATTCTATCACCGTTGTCCTTATGAAGCACGATGTCGTATATTTCGGCAGGTACCGTGTTGCGCAAGAGTTCGACGTGTATGTCTTCATAGGTGCCAGCATCAAGACGCGTCGCCCCGAGAGCGTTTCCAGGCTGCCCGAGGCGGTCTTCGTACACGACAAGCCAGCCGGAAGTTTCAAGCGACACCGATTGAACGGTTGCCACCGAACCCGCCAATTGCATGTGCGCGTTTATAAAATTTGACGCAACTGCCGTACCTCCCGGAATTTCTCCAGCCGAAACAACGGAGTCATCCGAAGCGGTCTTTGTTTTCTGTTTTTCCGCGCTTTGCTGCGCTGTCACCGCAGATGATGCGGAGGGAGAGGTTTCCTGATTACGGAACGAAAGCCAGGCTGAACCCATACCGATAAGAAAACCGATAAGAAAAACGGCAAGTGTCTTCCAGCCATCTTGTGCCGGCTGTCTTGCCTCAGCTCCAATCTTTACGGTTTCTTGTGTATCGCCCATGGGTTTATTTTACACCATGAGGATGGCCGCACAAGAGACCGATTTCATTGAAAACAGCCCCTATTTGTTTCGTTGAAACGCCGATTTCGCGCAACGTTTTCTCGTGCTTCACAAGCTTGTGGCACAGGACAATATCTCGCGCAAGAAGTTCTCGTTTCTCTTTTGCGGAGAGTGTCGTGAGGGCGGTCAGAGGAAAAACTCCGGCCTCGCTGATAAGATCGTGCAGGTTCCCTTTCGCCGGATAATCCCAACCGACGAGTGAGAGTCCGGCGCAGACACCGTACCGTATCGCCTGCTCCGTAAATTTCGTGTTGGTGATGAGCCAGCCCGTCCGTATAGGGCCGTCGGGTCCTTTTTTGAGGTCTTCCACGCGAGCCGCGACGTAGAGAGCGACTTTCACGTCCGACTTAATGCCTCTCATGTTATGAAATTTTGCCTCAACAACGGAACGCGAATTATTTTCCTCAATGAGCACATCTACTTCGTGTTCAACACATGCCCCTTTTAATATTACTCTGGTGCGCGTGGAGAGACCTTTTGCCCGGAGCAGTTCCGCGACAAAATCCTCAAATGGATACCCGGAGGGACCGAAATCGAGAATCGCATTTGGAAGAGAGTATTTGGTGGCGGGAACGACAGCGTGTTTTTTTAAGAACGAAAAGGCGTGCCTATAAATGGAAGCTGTGGTCATGCCCGGAGAAAGTTCTCTCTCGATGTGGGCTAAAATAGAGCGTGACAAAGAAGCAGAAGCGCCTGCGCGCTCAAGCGATGCAATTAATTTTTGAGGAGCAAACGGTTCGTTTGTACCGTCCGATTTTTGTATGAGAACCTGTTCAGACATGGGTAATCGCGCTAAAACTCAAATGTATGTTCCATTCCCGCCACCGGAGTCTCAAACAACAGCCAAAAGAAAGCGGAGAGAATGAGGAGGATAATGATGAATGAGATGGCGCGATGATGGTTCATGTTGTTGTCAAAAAGTCTTCCTCAGTATACG
>CAYHWH010000012.1:0-10964 GCA_964360325.1 uncultured Candidatus Saccharibacteria bacterium
TTCGACGACGAGATTACCGCCGGAAAGGTCCGTATACCCTGTTTTTGAAGCAAGAATGCCCGGGACGGTTGCTACGAGAGGGTTTGTATTTTTTCCTTTGTGGGTAATGTTGCTGAGAGACCTGAACAGCAGGTCGGATTCTTGCGTCGCGCCGAGAAGCTCCGGATTTTTAGTCAGCAGGTGTGCAAGAAGTGTCGCAATATCGCGGGCAGAGCCGTATCCTCCGGAAACATTTTTAGTTGCATCGAGCCCCGTCGGGTTTAAAAAATATGTCTGGGTGAGACCGAGTGCCTTCGCTTTTTCATTCATAAGAGCGACAAAAAAAGCTTCGTTGGTTTTGTTCTGCACTCCGGTTTTTTCCTGCGAGGAAGAAGTGATTCCTCCGATAGCGGAAGCGATTGCGGTGGCGCCGTCGTTTGATGAAGTAAGGAGCGTCAGGGAAAGAAGTTTTTGAAGAGTCCAGTGTTCTCCCGCGCGCAATCCGCTGTCCCCCTCTGCCCGAAGATCCCGCTTCGTTATGGTTATGGGTCCGGAATCGAGCGCATCGGCGGCAACGGCCGCGAGCATCAGTTTCGTGACGGAAGCGAGTGGAAGCTGAAGCTCGGAATTTTTCTCGTAGAGCGTTGTTCCGGTCAGCACATCGAGAACGTATGCCGACGTCCCAAGAAGGCGAAGCGAATCAAAGGCGCCGGAGACGGGTGTTTGCGGCGAGACCTCTCCTCCTTTGTTGTGCGTACGCGGAAGGCCGCCTGCAATGAAAGTGTACAGAATGAAAAGCAGAAGAAAGGCGCCCGATGCCCACATCTGCGTCGGAAGCCCATTTTTCTTATTCAATATTTCTTGTGTCGGCTGCTCGTTCATGTTCTGTTTCTTGCTGCTGTTCCTGTCCGGCAATAAAAGCGGCCAAATCGTTCACTACTGTAGCATATTCAGGAAGTTCATTCACCGAGCGGACGCCGAGGTGGGAGAGGAGTTCAATGGTCGGGCGGTAGAGGAAGCTTCTCTGGTCGTTTTCATTTTGTACGCGTTCGATAAATCCGCGAATAAGGAGCGCGCGCAGTATAAAGGTGGAGTTGACGCCGCGTATGTAGTCTATGCCGCTTCGCGGGACGGATCCTTTGTAAAGAATAATCGCGAGAGTTTCAAGCGCCGCTTTGCCCAGATTCCGACTCAGCTCTTCTTTTCTGACGGCGTCGAGGAAATCGGCCACAGCCGGAGCCGTACGCAGTTCAACCTCTCCGTTTGCCTCCACGAGGCAAAGGCCGCGGGTTTGAAGCGCCTCTGAAAGAACGCCGAGCGCCTGCCGAACTTCTTGTTCGGAACACTGCAGCAGTTTCGCCAGTTCGCGCAAAGACATCGGCTCGCCGCGAAAAAAGAGAAGCGCTTCCAGTTTTGTTTCCAGTGTCATGGGGTGTAAAATTTTTTAGTATTCGCCGTACCGCGGGGTCGAAACTCCTCCCGATTCGATTCGTATGTCTCCGAAATGAGCTTGCTGGACGACCGTGAGAGATCCGCGCTTCACGAGCTCAAGCATCGCCAGAAATCCGATGATAACGTCTGCTTTCTTCCCCCTTCCCATGCCGGTAAATTCCTTGAATGAAAGAGAGAGAGCGCTCTGTATGCGCGATGCAAGGCGGTCTATCATTTCTTCAAGACTGACGACTTTCTCTATGATCGCCTCGGGCACGAAAATCTTTTTGGGGAGATTTCGGAGAACGGTTTGCACACTAAGGAGAAGCGACGGAATTGCTATGTCGTTTGACGGAGAAAATAACGGCGTGTCGCGCAGGGAGTTTTTTTCCGCCGCGCGCAGCTCCTGTGTCCCGAAATACTTGTCGAGCTCGGCCCCGAGCTTTCTGAATTTCTGGTACAGCTTCAGCCGCCGCTCAAGGTCCGCAATGTCCCCGTGTTCTTCTTCGGAGAGTTCCAAAACAGGAAGAAGCGATTTTGATTTGATGAGAAGAAGCGTGGAAGCGACGACGATGAACTGCGCCGTTTGCGCGACCGGAAACTCCTCCAGTTTTTCCACGTACGCGATATACTCATCGGTCACGGAGGCGAGAGCAATGTCGCTGATGAGGAGCTTCCGTTTTTCAATGAGATCCAAGAGAAGCTCAAGAGGTCCTTCGAAGGAGGGCGTTTTTATGTGGAAGCTTCCGGTCATACCCTAGAATCGTTCTATAAGCTTCACCAAGAGGCGTACGGGTGCTCCCGCAGCCCCTTTTGAGAGATTCTCCCCGGTGGCAGCAGTCATGCGCGAGGCCATGTCTATGTGCACCCAAGGGTACTCTTTGGCAAACTGGTAGAGAAACATACCGCCGCCGATAACCCCCGCGTAACGGCTGTTGCTCGTCGGAATGTTAGGAACATCTCCGAAGTTCCCTTTCACGAGGTCTTCGTACTCATCCCACAGGGGAAACGGCCATACGTAATCACCCGATTCTTCTCCAAGCTCGCGGAATAAAGTCTCAAGGTGCTGGTCGCGGGTCATAATGGCGCTCGCCTGTTGTCCGAGGGCAATCAGAGAAGCACCGGTGAGGGTCGCTACGTCGACGACAAGGCGCGGCTTAAAACGCTTTGCATACGTCAGAGCGTCAGCGAGAATAACCCGCCCTTCGGCGTCGGTGTTGAGAATCTCAATCGTTTTTCCGGAAAGAGATTTCAAGACATCGCCCGGCCGGTAGCTTGAACCGGAAGGCATATTTTCAACGGCCGGAATAAGTCCGATGACATTTTTCTTCAGTCCGAGCTTTGCGGCAAGCACAACGCTCCAAATGACCGCGGCTCCTCCCGACATGTCCATGTGCATTTCGAGCATGCTGTCCCCCGGCTTCAGGTTGAGTCCTCCCGTATCGAACGTGACTCCTTTTCCAACAAACACAATCGGTTTTTCAGACGCTTTTCCCCCTTTGTATTCAATAACGATAAACTGCGGCTCTTCGCTTGAGCCTTTTGCGACACCAAGCACGGCTCCCATGCCGATTTTTTTCATTTCTTTTTTTCCGAAAATCTTAACCCGCACTTTTGTGCCGCGAACCGCAAATTTCGCCGCTTGTGAAAGGTGTTTCGGAGTCATGTCGCTTCCCGGAGTGTTGGCAAGCTCCCGGCAAGCGTTTACTCCCTGCCCTATCGTTTGTCCGCGTCGCAGTCCTTCTTTAACGGCGCTTGAAACAGAGCCGCCGATACGCACCTCTTCAACATCGCTCCAGCCCTCTTTTGGTTTGGTCTTGAATCTCCGGAACTCAAAGTTCGCCATTTCAAAATTTTCAGCGGCGAGAGAGGCAAGCTCTTTTTCTGCAAGTTTGCTCGTTTTTGCGAGCATTTCCAGATCACTCCAGGCGAAGGAAATCTTCTTGAGTTTATGCTGTTTGACCGCCGAGATTATTTTCCTGACGAGAATGGTGAGCTTGCGGCGGGTGAGGTTTTCGTATTTTCCCGTCCCGATGCGAAGCTCGGTGTCAAAAAAACGCACGGAGTCTTTTTCATCAAATGAAACGAGTGTATATGTTGCCGTTGCTGTTCCAAAAGTATACTTCATATTATTTTTCATTTCTCTTTTTTACCACTTCAATCCCGAGCTCTTTCAGTTGTTTCTCTTCGAGCGGTTTAGGCGCCTTCATCACCGCGGTCTGCCCTCCCCGAGTCATGGGAAACGCCTGCACTTCGCGCAGGTGCGTTTCTCCGGTCAGATTCATAATGATTCGCTCGACGCCGATGGCGATGCCTCCGTGCGGCGGCGCCCCGTGGCGAAAAGCTTCGAGCATGTGCCCGATACGCTCCTCGGTTTCTTGTTCCGAAAAGCCCATAATTTCATACGTTTTTTTGAGAAGGTTCGGCCGGTGTTCGCGGACGCTTCCTCCTCCCGCTTCAAAACCGTTGCACACGAGGTCGTACTGCGTCGTAAGAATTTTCTCTATATTTTTTCCCTCCGTGAGCCAGTTTTCATGTTCGGGAATCGTCTGAGAAAACGGGTTGTGCGTAAAGGTCCACGCACCTCCTTCGGTTTTCTCAAAAAACGGAAACTGGTAGACCCATGCGTACGCAAGAATCCCCTTCTCTTTCTCCTCATCCGTTCGCATATCAAACTTGTCGTCCCCGAATTTTTCCATCGCCTCTTGGTAGGTAAAACGAGGAAAAGGCTTCTCTTTAATCGTGTAACCCATTTTTTCAACCGCTTCCGTAATCATGGTTTCAGTCAGGGCCATGACGTCTTCCCGGTCGACAAACGACATTTCGATATCCACTTGCGTATGTTCAAAACCTCTGTCGGCGCGCAAATCTTCGTCGCGTACGGCGCGGGCTATTTGAAAATATTTTTCAAACCCCGCAACCATGAGAAGCTGCTTGTACTGCTGGGGAGACTGAGGAAGCGCGTAAAATTTTCCCGGGTGAAGCCTTGAGGGCACCACGAAGTCGCGCGAACCTTCCGGGGTTGATTCGCTGAGGAGCGGCGTTTCTATTTCCGTAAACGAACGGCAAAAAAGAAAATCGCGGCAGTGGCGGATAAATTCGCTCCGCAAACGGATGTTTTTTTGCATTCGTTCCGAGCGCAGGTCGAGGTACCGGTACGCGAGACGGACACCCTCGTCTATCTTCGAGGTGTCCGTGGTGATGTCGTACGGGGGCGTTTTCGCGGAGGCAAGGATGTTTATTTTTCGTATTTCCAGTTCAATATCGCCATTGTGCACACCCGGGTTTACGTTTTTTTCAGGCCGCTGATTCACCATTCCTTCAACTGAAACGACGTATTCCGAACGGATTTCTTTTGCCGTCTCCATCGCTTCGCTTTTAGGCAGAACGACACCTTGAACGCTTCCGGTCATGTCGCGAAAATCAAAAAATATCATTTTCCCCTGATCGCGGCGCACGGAAATCCATCCGGCGATTGTTACCGTCTCTCCGACGTGTTGCTTCAGGTCTTCAGTGTAGGTGCGATTTTTCATGGTACTTATCGTACGCCGATGGCTTTTCGGACAGTTTCCATTTTCGCTGAAGCAAGTTTCTTCGCGACAGCTCCTCCCTTCTCAAGAACTTCTTCGACGAGACCGTCGGTGGCATCAAGCTCTTTGCGTTTTTCACGTATCGGTTTAATCAGGGAGTCCAAATCTTCAACGAGGCGCTCTTTAATGTCTTTATACTTTCCTTTGAAAGATTCGTATACGCCGGCAAGCTCGCTCTCCGGCACGAGGAGTTTGTGTATGGCGTAGACATTTGCCGGCAGTTCGCCGGAGGAATCGGTAACGATGCCCATGACGGCTTTCGTTATCTCGTCCCGTGAAGCGAAAAGGGGGATCGTGTTGTTGTAGCTTTTGCTCATTTTCTGGCCGTCCGTCCCCGGAACCGTCGCCACTTCTTCGCGGATAAGCGCTTTCGGCAGTTTGAATGTCGCGCCGAAGAGACGATTGAACTTTTCCGCGGTATCGCGCGCGATTTCAATATGCTGTTTCTGGTCTTGCCCCACCGGCACGACATCCGGTTCGTAGAGAAGAATATCCGCCGCCATGAGCATCGGGTAGTCGAACGTGCCGACGCTCAATTCTTTATTTTTTGCCTCAGCGTCTTTAAACGCGTGTGCGCGCATGAGAAACGGCATGGTGGTAATTGAATTGAAAATCCATGCAAGCTCGGTATGTTCGGAAATATCAGACTGGCGATACAGAGTTGTTTTTTTTGGGTCAAGCCCAATGGCGAGGTAGTCTAGCATGACGCCGCGGACATTTTTGCGGAGAACCTCGGGGTCGTGGAGGGTTGTTATGGCATGGTAGTCGGCAACGAAGATAAGGGACCCGTATTTGTCTTGGAGATCGACGAATTGGCGCATCGCGCCGAAATAATTTCCGATGTGAGGCCGGCCGGTCGGTTTAACGCCGGAGAGGAGTACTTTCTTTTCAGACATGCGTCAAATAGTACCAAAAATAGGCTTATTTTGGAAGCGCGGAAATTCGGCTATTTCAAAACGGGTATTTCGACGAAAAATGTCGACCCTTTTCCGCGGCCTGCCGATTCAGCCCAAACCCGCCCCCCGTGCGCTTCAACGATATTTTTGACGATAAAAAGTCCGTACCCCGTGCTTTCCACATTGATGTGCTGGGATTCTTTTCCTTTTCCACCCTCGGTAAAGAGGCGTTCTTTATCATCCGGAGAAAGCCCGATGCCGGTATCCGCAATAGAAAGCATGATATTTTTTTCATTGCAGACAAGTTCGACGTCAATGGTTCCCTCGGGTGTGTACGTAATGGAGTTATCGATCAGGTTTCGTATTGCGTGACTGAGCTGTTCCTTGTCGCCTTTAATCATAAACGAACCATTGCCGCAGGTAAATCCAAATGAAAGGCGCTTCCCTTCCGCAACCTGTTTTAAATCAACAATAATATTCTCGACTATTTCCTTAAAATCAACCGGCGCCAGAGTGTACGTCAATGTCCCCTTCCTTATGCTGGCGGCGCGGAGGATATCTTGCACGGTTGCGACACCTTGGGTATCGGAACGAAATCCTCCCTCAAGTATCCGCCGCATCGCCTCTGGCACTCGCCCGTAATCTCCCTCAAGCAACATCGAAAAAGCATTTCGCGACTTTGTAAAAAACCCTTTCACCTGATGTGTAACGAAATGGATCAGGTTTTCCTGCTGCTCGTTTGTTTTTTTCAAGTTTTCCGCAAGACGTTCGATTTCCTGCCGCTGACGCATTTCCGCCGAGACCTCACGAATCAGAAACGTTCCGAGCAGAATGGTGCCTGCCAAAAGAATGCTGGTGGTAATTTGCTCCTTGAGGTCTGAAGTGAAAATAAGCTTGAGGCCCATAAACATCCAAAGAATAAAAATCAGAAGTTCCGCCACAACAACTCGTGTGTCGAGTAGATGATAACGGAGGATTGCGTAGCCAGTGAGTGTCACGACGAAAATAAGCGAATAGTCGCCGAAGAAGTACAGGTGAGAGATTCCTAAAAAGGCCGGCAGCGTAATGTTAAAAATCGCGTTGAGGACGTAAAAAACCAAAATACCGGTCATAAAAACATGGACCACGCTCTTGCGTTCGGGCGGGAGATTTGCCCGGAAAAGCGGTATAAGCGTCGCGATGATGTACAGCACGATGACGGCAAGAAAGGCGTAAAAACTTGTTCCGTATGAGATGTCCAGTATGGTGCCGCGAAAACTGATGCCGGTAATGATGTAATCGCTAAAGAGGGTCAGGACGGAAAGAACCAAACTTGAAGAAACGACAAAAAACGTGAGAACGCGAAATCGTTCGTCCCGGCGAAGTATCAAAACGCTGATGTAATACATGCAGGCGAAAAAAGGAGGCGTCGCCACCCACGCGGTTCGCAGGAAAAGCTCCGCCCACGCATAGTTATGAATGCCCACGACGCGGGCGGCGTAGGCGAAGTCGACCCACATAAACATGAAGATGCCGAAATATAAAAAAGTTCTGGTGAGTTTTTCTTTAAAATCATTATGTATAAGAACGGTGAGTATGACCGCAAGGCCGGTCGCGTTGATGATGAGAATCGCGACCTGATGAAACAGTGGAAGCTGGTTCGTCGCGAATGGCAGGAGTGAAATCATGGTTTTAGAGCGCTAGTGCAAGCAAGCCCAGAAGGAAAAATTTTGCGGCGGCCACGATGTATCCATTGGCGTCTTTTTTCCGTATCAGCATGCCCGCGAACACATCTGCGCCCAGAGCGCCGAGTGTAAGGAATGAAAGAAAAGTATTCCGAGCAAATAAGACGAAAGCAGTGGCTGCAAATACGCTGAATGCCACTGAAAAAATCAAAGCCCGATGCTCTCCCAGGAGTGCGGGGATTGTCTTGAGGCCTGCTTCCTTATCCGACAGCGTGTCTTTGAGATCCAGGAGAAATTGCGCCGTGAGCGCGCTGATAAAAATAAAACAGCCAAGCACGAAGAGTTCCCTGCTCATTATAATCGTCGTGCCGGTGTAGAAGAAAGGGAAAAAGAGCAGCACGGTGAATGTCGCCGAAACGTAGAAATTTTTAAAAAGCGGGATGTATTTTGTGAAAGGTTTGAATACTCGCGGATACAGAAGGCCGAATAAAATCGCAACCGCGGAAAAAATAATACCCTCGAGAGCGGAGTATAGCAGGAGGATGAAGGCCGCGGCGACAGAGTACCCCGTTGCCACAAGAGGAACCGCGGGGCGGTACGAAGCGATGTGGCCGCTGCGCGTATTGTTTCCCGTCCAATCGCGCGCAAGGTCGATGTAGCGGTCAAAGAAGTAAATAATTTGAAGAATGAGGTAGACGGCCAGCAGCATGTCGATTGACCACGGCAAGGAAAGAGCCCGCGTCGTCATGTAGACAATTCCAATCCCCCCGAGCGATTGCAGGTGTCCGTTGAGGGTGATTTCTTTTGCGAGGAAATGAAGCGTGGGCATGATTAAAATAGGAGCGTACGTACTAGTATGCACGGCGTATGAACATTTCGGCAAGTTCGCGAAATTCTTCCACTACCTTGCCCGACCCTTCCATCTCTCCAAGAGAAAGCCATGCATCATCCAAAAGCTTTCGGGCTTCTTTTCCGGCTTCTTCGATTGCGTTTGATTTTTTAATGAGAGCTATGGCTTCCGCGATTTCCTCCGTGTCGCTTGTGTGCTTCATGAGGAGCTTTCGCAGACGCTTTCGGTCGGTATCCGAAAGAGCGGCACAAGCAAGTATAACCGGCAGGCTCTGTTTCCCCTCGGTGATATCGTTGCCATAACCTTTGCCGAACACCTCCGTATGTGCCGTGAGGTCGAGAATGTCGTCTTGAATTTGGAAAGCGATGCCGAGAGATTCGGCGAACCGCAGGTATCTTTTTTCCGTTGCCGCGTCGGTCTCGGCAAGCGCGCAGGGAATGCGAAGACTCATGCGCATGAGAGAACCAGTTTTCAGGCGGCACATCTCAAGGTATCGCTCTCGCGTGAGGTTTTCCGGAAATGTCTTGTGCCAGTGAATATCAATTGCCTGGCCGAAACCGACATTCAGCAGCTCTTCTCCGTATATGCGCCACAGGCGCACCTCCTGGTTTTGGGTAAGCGAAAGGGTTCCGCGAATGAGACTCGCGAGAGGAAGAACGTGCATCAGCATGCCGGCGTTCACGGCCGTGTCGATGCCGAAGCCTTTATGCATTGAGAGTTTCCCGCGCCGCAATTCGGCGTTGTCTTCAATGTCGTCAAGGACGAGCGTGCCGTTATGAATCATTTCGACGAAGTATGCGAAGTGGAGACACTGTTTGTAGTCAAGTTTAAATACCGCGGCAAGCGCCAGAAGGAGGCGCGGGCGAAGACGTTTTCCTCCGCGCATGACAAAATCTTCAATCGGCTTCGCGGCATTTTCGTTAATCGCTCGCAGGTCAAGCTCAAAGCGGGAATCTCCGATGTACGAACGGATTAGATCGGAATTCCAAACCGGAGGAACGAATGTGCGAAGGCATGACTCGATGTCCTCTCCGGTGCGATTCCAGTCAGACATGCGGTTCATTCTAGTAACGTCGTCCTATAAAAAGGAATCCGACGAGAGGGGCCAGCAGCCACCAAAAAAATAGTTCCGATGGGGCAAAGAGCGCCTGAATCGGCTTGCCGAATGCGTACAGGTTGGAGAGCGGGAGTAATTGATACCAGAACGAGAGAACGAGAATAGCCGCGCTTCCGGCGATAAGCGCCGCTTCAAACGTCCGCGCAAATCCCCAGAGCGGAAACTCCACTACGACAAGCTTGCTCACGATATACGTGATGAAAACGACCATACAAAGAAAAATGCCTCCTTCGACAAATAGAACCTGCCTCTCCGCAGTTCCAAGAACTTGGAACCAGCTGCGAAAGGGAAAGTGGGTAAACGCAAGAAGGGCGATGTAGAGGGAGAGGATAAGGCTTATGCCCCTTCCCTTTCCGTAGCGGAGCGTACACCAGTACAGAGCGAGGAAAAGAACCCCGACAATAATCACGTCAATCGTGTACGTTGAAACGAAAGCAACCGATGCGTTGAAAAGATTCGTGAAGAAAGAAAGCGGAGTATCCATGGCCTAGAGTCCTTCCTTTCGAAGTTCTTCGACAAGCTGCCGTGCTTCTTTTGAGAGTTTGGTTGGGAGTGTGACGGCAATTTTAATGAGCAAATCTCCGCGTTTTCCTGATGAGGAAACGGGCACCCCTTTTCCTTTAACGCGCAGGAGTTCTCCATGCATGACACCGGCGGGAACGGTGACAATAATATCTCCATCAAGCGTGGAAATGCTATGGCGTTTTCCGAGGATAGCGTCGGAAAGTTTGATGGGGAGATTCATGAGGAGGTTCGGGCCGTCTTTATGGAACTGTGTGTCAGGCTTCACGTGCATCTTAATGTAGAGATCTCCCGCAACACCTCCGGCAACCGCTTCTCCGCCTCCCGAGAGACGTATCATCTCTCCGTTTTCGATGCCTGCAGGAATGATAATTTCAACTTCTTCCTGTTTTCGGTGGATGCCGTGGCCCCTGCACGTCTGGCAATATTCTTTGGGAACTTTTCCGGTTCCTCTGCATGTACCGCACGGCTGAACGCTGGAAAATGAACCAAAGAGAGAGCGTTTTGTCTCGTGTATTTTTCCGGAACCGTTGCATACACCGCACGTAAGGGATTCGGTTCCCGGTTTTCCTCCCGTGCCGTTGCATGTCTGGCACGCGGATGTTTTTGTTAGAAGAACGCGACGGCGTGTACCGAATATCGCTTCGCGAAACGGAATCTGTAAATCAATTGAAATGTCCCGGCCGCGCGGCGTGCGGCTTCCTCTTCCTCCGCCGAACACATCGCCGAAAATGTCGCCGAGGTCAAAACCCATGTCCTGAAAATCAAAGTTGTTGAATCCGGACGCATTCCACTGCGCTCCACCCCCGAAACCGGAACCCCCGCCGCTCTCGCTGAATACGCGGCCGTACGCGTCGTACGCCGCTTTTTTCTTCTCGTCGGAGAGTATGCTGTACGCCTCGCTGATTTCTTTGA